>JBATHN010001097.1:0-1914 GCA_049666885.1 Desulfobacterales bacterium | reverse complement strand
TTGGCTTTCTCAAGCATCTGGATCGTGGCGTCGCAGATCGACAGGTCCCTGAAGTTGATCTCTTTTTCCTTTTTCGCGATGATTTTTTTTTCTTCTGCCATAATTGCTCCCTTCGTGGTGAGGTTGTTAAAAGACGATTATTCTAAAATATTACAAAAACTTAAACCGATACATCTACCTCTTCGTTTAATAGTAATGATTACTGTTAACCCTACAGGGGGGATTTATCCTTGTCAAGGAAAAATAAAAAAAATTGCCAGTACATTTTTTTTATATTATGCAGGCGGTTAGAAGTCGCTGTCGACACCTGATCAACGCGATTCAGACGATCGTCTTACTGTCAAATGTATGCCACCGAACACGAATTCAACGGCATCCGAGCATCGATCGGCGCGGATATCTATTCAGGATGGAAGGAAAAGACCTATGACGAAAGAAAATCCGGTAACCATTTATTCCCTCAGTACCTGCAGCCATTGTAAGTCGACCAAGAAGATGCTTTCCGAGTGCACGATCAAGTACGAGTTCGTGGATGTCGATCTATTGGAGGGAGACGAGCGCAAGGCGATTCTGGCGGATGTGAAGAAGTTCAATCCGAAGTGCTCGTTTCCGACGATCATCATCGGTGACAAGGTCATCGTGGGGTTTAAGGAAAAAGAGATCAAGGAGGCGCTGGGATTATAATGGATTCACAGAAACTTTACGAAATGATGAAAAAGGTTCAAGAGCCGAAGGGGTATTATTTCAATGAGGACCGGGAAAGAACCTTCGAGCTGCTCGACGCCCTCATTCAGAACAAGGAGCGATACGGGTATATGGGCTGCCCCTGCCGGCTGCTTTCCGGCGATCGCGAAAATGACCGCGACATCATCTGTCCTTGCACTTACAGTGTGCCGGACATCGCCGAGTTCGGCAGTTGCTACTGCAACCTTTATGTGTCCAAGGACTGGAACGAGAACAAGATTCCACATGATTACGTGCCGGAGCGCCGGCCGCCGGAGAAAATCAAATTTTAATAATCATCGGCAAACCTCCGGCTTTGCTGGGAAGACTTTCAAAGTTTGACAGTTCCGGGAGGTGACAATTACCTGCGACGATGATTATTATAAATTAAAATAGATTGATACAACTGTTTGAAAATTCTGAAGGTTTAATTTTAACCGACAATTCGTTTTCTGTAGTTGTTTCATGAAGGGGGTATGACGATATGGATGAGTGTGAAATCATTGTCAACACAGGATTGCGGGGGGTGACGGTTGCCAGCACACGCATCAGCGATGTGGACGGCAAAAAAGGGCGATTGATCTACCGCGGGTATCTGGTGGGCGATCTTGCGCAACGGGCCAGTTTCGAGGAAATCGTCTATTTGCTTCTTTACGAGAGGCTGCCGACAAAAAATGAGCTGGTTCAATTCAAGGAACGGTTGACCGCCGAGCGCGCAATCCCAAAGGCGGTGGTCGCGGCCTTGAAAACCCGTCCGTCCGAGTCGATGCCGATGGACATTCTGCAAGCCGGGGTGTCGCTTCTGGCCAATCACGATCCGGAAGCAAGCAGCCAGACCAAGGAGGCGGCGGAACGCAAAGCGGTGCGGTTGATCGCCAAGTTTCCAGTGCTGCTGGGGGCTTGGGGCCGGATCCGGCAGGGCCTGGAGCCGGTTGAGCCGGCGCCGGATCTCGACCATGGCGCCAATTTTCTCTACATGCTCAGCGGTGAGCGTCCGACCGAGGATGCGGCCCGTTACATGGATGTGGCGCTGGTGCTGCATGCGGAACACTCCTTTAACGCTTCGACGTTTACGGCACGGCAGGTGGCCTCGACGCGGGCGCACATGTACGCATCGGTTTCGGCAGCGGTCGGTTCGCTGTCCGGGGACCTGCACGGCGGAGCGAACGTGCGCGTGATGCAGATGCTCAA
>JBATHN010001096.1:0-2836 GCA_049666885.1 Desulfobacterales bacterium | reverse complement strand
CGGCTTGTCGCTGGGCTTCCTGTTTCAAAATGTCGGCCGAACCGCCCTGTCTCTGCAGCTGCAGGCCCTACAGCAAGAGGGTCGGCTCAACATTCTCTCGAGTCCCTCGATCACCACCCTGGAGAACCAAATCGCCCTGATAGAGTCCGGCAGCAGGATCCCGATTCAGACCGTGGAAAACGGAGAGGTCAATATCGAATATGTTCAGGCAACTCTTCGACTGGAAGTCACGCCGAATGTCATCGATGGAGACGCCTTGAAATTAAAGATTCTCACCAACAAGGACGAACCCGATTTTTCCCGGCCGGTCGCCGGCAACCCCACCATCATTACAAAAAAAGCGGAGACCAACGTCATTCTGTTAAACGGTCAGACCACGGTCATCGGCGGTTTGAACAAAGAGACAACCTCCTCCAACCAGGCCGGCATCCCATATCTGAAAGATGTGCCGGGGCTCGGATGGCTTTTCGGCAGTCGGTCCCGCAGCGGCGCTATGGAAGATGTGCTGATTTTCATCACCCCTTATATACTGGAAGAAAAAGCGTCGGGCACCGCCACTTCTTCTTCCGATGCGCCTTACAATATCGTGAAGCCGTCGCAACCGTAAAATCACAAATAAGGTTTCAGCTGCAAGGCTCTTAAGGGCAATGCCAAAAGATTCAGTATTGTTACACAATTCTTTTCAATATTAACGCAAGATTAACGTAATTATCTATCCGGCTTCTTGCCGTCCTTGATGGTAATCTAATATTGTTTTTGGCGCCACCCACCGACCACCATGGAATATTTCAGCATCGTCAACCTCGACAAGGAACCTTTTTCCAACTCGCCGGATCCGGAATTTTTCTACGGCTCCCACCAGCATCTCGAATGCCTGCAAAAGTTGGAACTCGCTCTGCGGTTGCGCCGTGGTTTGAACGTCATCATCGGCGATGTCGGCACTGGCAAGACCACCCTTTGCCGTCAGTTGATTCGTCGGTTTACCAAGACCAAAGAATTTGAGACCCACCTCGTTCTGGATCCCGGCTTTTCGAGCACCGCCGAATTTTTAATTACGATCATTGAAATGCTGACCGGCCGACGGCCACCGGAAGAGGCCCGAGACTGGCAGATGAAAGAAGTGGTCAAAAACCATCTCTTTAAACGTGGCGTGAATAAAAAAAAGACGGTCGTTCTCATTATCGACGAGGGCCAGAAGCTGCCGGGGTTCTGCCTGGAACTACTCAGGGAGTTCTTGAACTACGAGACCAATGAATACAAATTGCTGCAGATCGTTATTTTCGCACAAACGGAATTTCAAAACACGATCGATAATTATGCCAATTTTGCCGACCGGATCAATTTATACCACCATCTGAAACCGATGAGTTTCGGCGATACCCGCGCAATGATCCGCTTCCGGCTCGAGAAATCGAGCACGAACTTCAAAGACTATACCTACTTCAGCCTGCCGGCACTGATCGCCATTTACGTAGCTTCCAGAGGATATCCCCGCAAAATCATCAATCTGTGCCACCGCTGCATCCTGACGATGATCATTCAGAGTCGACCATCGGTTGATCTCTTTCTGGCCCGGACCTGCATCCGACGTGTATTTCCACACCGCAGCCGACGCATCAAACGTCTGGCCCTGTCCGTGGGCATCCCACTCCTGCTTTTGGCTATCGGAATTGCCGCAATCGACATCCGGCACCTGCGTTTATCGGCTCAAACCGGTTCCACGTTAACCGACCCGCAGTCCAGCCGTTCATCGGCCAACTATCGTAAAATCGAAGCCTTGCCGGAACCGTTACCTGCACCCATGACTCCGCAATCCGCTGCGGCCGACTTACCACCGCGCCCTTTACCCGTATCACTCCCTGCAGCCCCGCCGCAGCCCGTACCCGGGATCGCTCCGAAAAATGCCGATCCGGCCGCCACGCTGCCATCGGCCGTGCCGCCGATAATAACAAAACCACCTCAGCTCGAAGCGCCTCTTGATCTCGGGCAGATCAGCGTCATGCCCAACGAAAATCTTTACGAGCTGATAAAAACCATCTACGGCGATGTCAGTTCCCTGCTCTTTAAATCCCTGTTGCTTGCCAACCCGCTCATTACTGATCCCAACCTGGTTCAAGTGGGCCAGATCGTGCGGGTACCGGCTATTCCGGCGGATGTTCGTCCTCTTGCCGATCCCGTGTGGTGGATTAGTGTCGCGCACCGCCGGAGCCTCGAAGATGCTTATGTTTTCTTACGCTCTTTGACCGGCAATGCCCGCCAGGTCAGGATTGTCTCCTACTGGACTCCGCAAAACGGCATCCAGTTCGACCTATTGTTAAACCGTTTTTTTTTCGACCCCTTGACGGCCCGGATTACATTAGAGCAGCTGCCGGTGCCCCTCTCAAAGGAAGGGCGGATCGTCTCGATCTGGTCGCCTGAAGCGGTCTTTTATACCGACCCGTTTTTCGGATATCAAAACCGGCGCGCCGATAGTTGACAAGCCGAGGAGCGCGGGCGCAAACAAGGAGTTCGCCAAAAAGATCATGAAACCAAACCCAAAAAACCTGACGCCCCTCGATAGCGACGGCCACGGGCAAGCCGTCGAGAAAAGAAAATTGAAAACGAAAAAGCGGTTGGGAGAAATACTCATTGAAGGCGGACTTCTGACCCGGGCGCAGCTTGAGGAGGCCCTGCCGTACCAAAAAAAATCCGGCCTGAAACTGGGACAGTTTCTTGTGCGCGAGGGAATCGTCACCGAGGTTCAGATCGTTGACATGGTCTCCAACCAGTTGAATCTGGAAAAATATTCGTCAGAAGCCTACCAGATCGACACCGAGTTGGCCACCGTCATTCCCGC
>JBATHN010001095.1:0-3506 GCA_049666885.1 Desulfobacterales bacterium | reverse complement strand
ATTTCTCACGCATCATTTTTTTGATGCGACGCTTGTAAAGTTCGCGTTTCAAGGCGCTTATTCGGTCGATAAAAAGGGTGCCGTTCAAATGGTCGATTTCGTGCTGGAGCACGATCGCCATGAACCCCTCGGCCTCAAGACGAAGGGGCTTACCGTCTCGATCCACACCTTCGACAACGATCCGGGCGGCTCTTTTGACATCGGATCTAAAATCCGGGACACTCAGACACCCCTCGTTTTCTGGGATAATTTGCCCTTCGGATTCTAAGATCGTGGGGTTGATAATGACCCCGTAGTGCCGATCGTTTTCTGCCGGTTTTTCGTCGAAGACCAGAACTTGCCTGTCGCTGCCGACCTGTATGGCGGCCAGTCCTACCCCGGGGGCTTCGTACATCGTTTCGACCATGTCGGCCACAAGTTTTTGAATGTCCTCGTCGATATTCTCGACCGGCTGGGTCGGCTGCTGCAGAAACTTGTTCGGATAGGTCAGTATTTCGAGCTTTGTCATGAGCTCACCTCGTTTCCGTTTTTCGTCCCCTCTATGTATGTGGCCAAAGCGTTCAGTGTCTGCAATTGTATTATTCCGATATCATTGGGGCTGCTCGTAAACCTGCCGGATGTCCACCCCGCTGACCCAGGCCGATACAAGGCCGACCAATACGACCGGCACGATTTGAACGGCATGGTTGGCCAGCGTGTAGCCGGCAGCTTCGTTCTCGGGAACTCCGAAAAGAAGCATGGCAAAGACCCCGCCCGCTTCCCACAGACCCCAATAGCCCGGAACGGATGGCAGGGCGATCACAAAACAGATGATCACCATCACGGCTGTAATTTCGCTCAGCGTCAAATTGATTTCCGGGCATCCGATCGATAATAGATAATACGACAGTGCCGTGAAGAACCAGACGGCGAGCGAATAAACGAAGCATATAATAATGCGTTTCGGCTCTTTGATCAATGCCATGCCGGAAGCGATGTTTTCGATAATACGGACTGCAGAGCGGCAGACTTTTTCTTTTAACCAGTCTCTGGATGACGTGGAGGCGAAAAAAAGCAGTTCTGGAGCGGACAGAATAAGCCTGTTTGCCACCTCTCTGGTTCTACCGAGAGTAACCAGAAAAAGGCCAATGATCATCAGGGCACCGATTTTCAGCATGCCGTTGAAGACGGTGACCAAAACCTCGTAATCGAGCCTGTGTCCACCGAAAGTGACATTAAAACCAGGCTCGATCCTGACGAAGGATGAAACCGCCAGAAACAGCAGTAATAAAATGATCAGATCGAAGATCCGCTCCACCGCCACCGTGGCCAAGCCGGTCGACACCGGCACCGCCTCTTTGCGGTTCAGAACGAGTGGGCGTGCAAGTTCGCCGACCCGGCCCGGCAGAACGCAGTTGATCATGAAACCGATCATCAGCGGGTGAAAGGCCTGCCAGAATCCCACCGGATAATGCGAGGCCAAGATGAAACGCCACCGTGCTGCTCGCAACCCAAAAGCAAAAAGGATGGCAACGACCGTGGGAATGATCCAGACATAATTGATTGTCGTCAGGTATTCAAGAAGTTCTTTGATAGGAACGTTGCGGAAGGCGAAATAGAGGGTTGTGATGGAAACGGCCGTACCCAGAAGCAGCGAGATACCGATTTTTTTGTTCATTCGCCTTGTTTAGTTCCGTTTACGTCAACCCCAACGTTGCATAAACAAGGCAAAGAAGGGTTAACGATCCGAGTTTAAATAATATGGTAGGGCAATTCTATCATTTTTTGGATATCACCTGAAGCGGATTAAAAGGAAATGGCTAATTTTGCTAAATTGTTTACCCTTCGGGAAAGCCGCAGGGCTCCAGATCCTTCGTTGTCAAGGGTTCGCGGTAGTACACTACAGCTTCACCCTTTCCGCCTTGACTCTGAACCCTCCGACTTTTGCAACATTAGGGTCAACTCTGAACGTGCACTGTCGTTGACAAAATGGTACGGGCTTCGGTCACATCTTTTTCTATCTGCTCTGAGAGCGCCGCGATTCCGGAAAATTTGAGTTCGTCTCGAATCCGTTTGATAAAGTTCACACGGATCCTTTGGCCATAGATGTTGCGGTCGAAATCGAGAATGTAAACCTCGACGGTGAACAGGTTGTCGTCGAAGGTCGGGCTGTAGCCGATGTTGGCGACTCCGTCGAACTGTTGGCCTTCACAAACGACCGTGACGGCATAGACCCCGGTTTTTGGGCACAGTTCATCCTGCAGGATAATGTTGGCCGTGGGGAATCCCAGCAGTCGGCCGCCCCGGTTGCGGCCGGTTGTGACGGTTCCTCGGATTTGGTAGTAGCGGCCGAGAAGGGGATGAACCTCGTCGACTTTGCCCTCGTTGACCAATTCCCGGATGCGGGTGCTGCTGATCCGTCCTTCGGGATCTCTATTGGCCTCGATCCAGTCGGCCAGAAGGAGTTCAAAGTCGAAAAGTTCGGCGAATGTTTTCAGCATGCCCACCGTGCCTTCGCGGTTGCGCCCAAAGGTGTAGTCCTTGCCGACGACGATCGCTACCATGCCGATTTTACGAATCAGGATGTCTTCGACAAATTCACGCGGTGTCAAGGCGGCAAATTGACGGGTGAACGGAACGACGACCAGTATATCGATATCAAGCCGCTGGATAAGCTCGATCTTTTGATCCAATATCGTGATGAGTGGTGGGTGGTTGGCACCGTTTAAAACACGCATCGGATGCGGCTCGAACGTCATCGCGATCGAGGTTCCGTCGATCACCTCCGCCTTTTCGACGACTTCATGAAAGAGGGCCTGATGCCCCAGGTGTACCCCGTCGAAATTGCCGATCGTGACCACGGCGCGTTTGAAGGGTTCGCTGATCTCGTCTAAATTTCGGATGATCTTCATACAAAATTTCGTTCTGGATTGCACAATCCGCTTGACAGTTTTTATGAAGAAGGATATTTATTCCAGCTTTGAAGATAAATCAATCCTTTTGAGATTCAAGCCGAAGTGGCGGAACTGGTAGACGCGCTAGGTTCAGGGTCTAGTCGGGAAACCCCGGTGGGAGTTCGAGTCTCCCCTTCGGCACCATCGCAATCTATCTATCCAATTTTACATAATACAAGCTTGTCTGCACTTGCCCCCAAGCCGGGACACTTTACGGTGCCATCAAAAAAACCATGGATGAGCACTATTTAACAATTCGCAACTTGTGAGTCCGTCTCAATTCCTTCCACAACTTCCCGATGATCACTGTAGCAGCTTCCTTGCGGGGAAGGGCTGGGTCACCGGATGCGGTTCGACAATCCTCGAATAGTTTTTCGTTTCCGCTCCAGATTCCAAACGCGTTGCGGATGTATGAGCCGAGCGTAAAATTGAGATTGGTGAGCTCGTCTTCGGTCATGTTCGCCATTATTGCTCTGTCCTTTAAAGACATATCGGTCAGCAATCGGGAAACGGCCTCGGAAATGGATTGCGGCAAACCAGGGTTCGTCCGACCGGAGTCCTGCGCGGAGGCCT
>JBATHN010001094.1:0-3125 GCA_049666885.1 Desulfobacterales bacterium | reverse complement strand
GGCATGGCCTGAAATGCGTTGACAATCAGGTTCATTATCACCTGTTTTATCTGCAAGGAGTCCGCTTTGACGGACCATCCGGCTTTCTCGTAATTTTCTTTTATCGTGACGTCTTTTCTCGTTTTCTCGAATATGCGGATCTGATCTTTGACCAGATCATTCAGCTCGACCCTTTCCCGACCGTATTTGCCGCCTTTGGCAAATCCAAGAAGTTTGTTTGTCAGATCGGTCGCATTGTTGATGTACGTCTCAATTGAAAGGAAATGGTTGAAATACGGATGGACGTATTCTGTCATTGAGAGCATGATGGACACATGCCCCTGAATTCCCATCAAAAGATTGTTGAAATCGTGGGCTATGCCGCCGGCGAGGGTTCCGACAGCCTCCATTTTCTGAACCCGGTTGAGCTGATATTCCAGCAGCCGCTTTTCTTGTTCGGCTCGCTTCAGTTCGCTGATGTCATGCATTACGACCGTTGCGGTTTTGGGTTTGCCGGGTTCGGAATGAATCCCGTCGTTAACGACCACCCAGATTTCATCCCCTTGCTTGTCGCGGATTTTCAACTCCGCCGAATCCGCCACATTTTCGCCTTTGTAAAGCTTCGCCAGCCGTTCGCGAAACAAACGTCTGCTGTCGTCGGTAAAAATCTCATCGCTTTTCTTGGCCAACAGTTCG
The DNA here is from genome assembly GCA_049666885.1 of Desulfobacterales bacterium. Taxonomy (GTDB): domain Bacteria; phylum Desulfobacterota; class Desulfobacteria; order Desulfobacterales; family SG8-13; genus JARFQH01. The sequence goes on along the minus strand of JBATHN010001094.1, from coordinate 2,450 downwards.
TCGCGTGAATAGCCGGTCAGTTTAAACATCAGGTCATTGACGCGCAGAAACTTTTGGGTCATGAGATCGACCTCACAAATGCCGGCCGGTGCATGGTCGACCAATTGCCGGTAACGCCCCTCGCTTGCGCGCAAAGCCTCCTCGGCTTGTTTGCGGACGCTGATGTCTTCGATAACACCGTCAATCCATCTGTTTTTTCCGCTTTCGTCCGATATGACGGCAGCAGAGCAGGAAACCCAAAAAACTCTCCCGTTCAGCTTTCGCATGACGAGTTCGCGACCGCTGACGCTGCCCTTGCTCCTAATATCAGAAATAAAATCCTTTTTCCCGGCGGAATTCGGGAAAAGTTCGATAAACTTGGTGCCCATAAACTCTTCAACCGAGCGGTAGCCGAAAATGCCGGCAATCGCCCGGTTTGCGCGCACGATCCGGCCGGTCGGATCGATCGTGGATCGGAAAACCCCGGCGGTCAGGTTTTCAATGAAGGCCCGATGCTCGTCTTCAGTTTTCTGCAGGTCATTCCGGGCTTTCTTGAGCTTGTTGATGGTCGTCTGCGCGTTGGCGCCGAAAATGACAAGAATGCACAGCACGATAGCGCGGGTGTAAATTTCGTACAGATCAGGGCCGAAAATCTCGGCGATGATGTTGTACCTGTTCGAAAAGAAAATATTCAATATGGAATCGAGAATCCAGTAAATAATGGCGATCGGTATGCCCGCCAATATCATCGAGTCCGTGACATTCACCTTTTTTTTTGTTGCAGGCTTCATTCGGGGCCTACCTTTCAATATGTGTAACAGCAATCGCCATCGTGCTAACTCATTGACATAGTACAGCAACTATTTTATTTTGAAACCGTTTATTTTCTCATCAACGGGCTTTCCCGCAAGAGGGGGTCTGCTGCCATGTCGGATGAAACGTCCCATCTCACCATCACGGTCGACAAAAGCCACATTCTCAGCCTCGGCGAGCGGCTATACGAACAGAGCATCGAACTGATCAGGGAACTGGTCAACAACGCCTATGATGCCGATGCAACGCGCGTGGAGGTAACCGTTTCAGGCAAGGAGATTGTCGTCTCCGACAACGGCGAGGGCATGGATTTGAGGGGTCTCGGACAATACTTCAATGTCGGTTCCGACGAAAAGCTCGTCCATCCCATATCCTCCCGTTTCAAGCGCGACCGGATCGGACAGTTCGGCATCGGTAAATTCGCGAGTCTGGCCGCTGCATCGCGCTTTGAAATAACCACCCAGAAAAAGGACTTTGCTGCGCGGGTTGTTTTCGACCGGACACGCTGGCTCGGACAAGGCGACTCCTGGGTCATTCCTCTGACGCGCCTCGAGCCGGACCCAGAGAGAGGCAACGGCACGACCGTTCGCCTGGTGGATCTCAAGAGGGAATTCAAGCCCGAAGACGTTGTCCAACGGATTGCTGAAGGGGTGCCGATTCGGGCCAAAAGATTCGCTGTCTGGGTCAACCGGTATCGCGTAACGCCACGGAAATGGTCGGGAAACCGCGTCCCCGTCATGGAAGGCACAAAAAACGGTATCATTCACGGTGAGATCGTCATTCTTCCGGCCCACAACGCCTCCAAAGACAACATGGGAATCGAGGTCAAGGTAAAGGGGGTCACCGTCCGCCGGGAACTGTTCGACATGGCATCCTGGGGAAGGGCCGCCACACGGATACGAGGTGAAATTCATGCCGATTTTCTCCCCTTGACGAGCGACCGATCGGGCTTCATCGAAGACACCCCGGAATTCGAAACCTTCCTCAAATCGATGCACAAGATCATGGCCGACGTTCAAAAGGTTTACAACCAGTTGGCCTCCAAACGTGAAAACCAAAAGGTCAGCCGGGCGTTGAAAGAAGCCTTGCAGCGCGTCCATCAGGCGCTGTCACTCAACCCGGAACTCTCTCCCTTCGGGGTTGTCCCCATTGCTGAAAAAGGCAGACCAGGCGTCGGAGAAGCTGCTGTGGAGACCGGCAAGGGGCAGAGTGAACCTGCCCCGGAAACGGTTGCAGAAGAAGAGGTTGAAGAGGTTTCTGGTTCGGGTCGGGAGGATTCTCCGACCGAGGCCGAAAAGCCCCCAAAAGAACGCAAGCCTTCCATAAGAATCGCCACGCCGAACGCAGTGGTGAAAAGGCTCAAGTTCGCCGACACGGGCGTCACCTGCTGTCTGGATCACCTGGGAGAGGACGGGCCGGAGTGCCTGACCGAGGGAACCATCATCTATATCAATCGAGACCACCCCTTGTACAAAAGGGAGGCGCGGAAAAAGGAAGCCCATATCCTGAATATCGCGCGCCTCATCACCCAGGAAGTCTCCTTGATGAAAGATTCGGCCAACCCCCGCGAGGCCTTCAATCGTCAATCCAAGCTCCTGCGCGATGCCTTCCGGGAAACAGACTGATACCTAAACTGATCGGTTCCAGGTTCAGGGTTC
>JBATHN010001093.1:0-2156 GCA_049666885.1 Desulfobacterales bacterium | reverse complement strand
CGTGAGGCCCTGAGCATGTCGGACAAGATCGTCGTGATGAGGGAAGGTCTCAAGTTGCAGGAAGGGTCACCGGAAGAAGTCTACAACCGGCCGGCCAACCACTTCGTGGCCGATTTCCTGGGTCATTCGAATTTTTCCACGGGGGTAGTGACCGGACGGCAAAACGGCCTGGTCACCATCACGCTCGATTCCGGCAACCATCTTCTGGCAGAGCCCTACGGTGACTGGACACCGGGTGAACGGGTGGAGGTGGTTGTCAGGGCCCAGCGGTTCGAAGCCTTTCTGAAAAAAGACTTCAAGCCGCGCGAAGGAATGAATCACTTCGAAGGCAAGATACGGGACCGCAGCTATATGGGCGGCGAGGTCAGCTACTTCATCGAACTGAATGTCGGGCCCGAGATCCACGCCATCAGCATGATGCGGTCGCGGATCTACGACATCGGCGACGAAGTTGTCGTTCAGGTGGCGCCGAGGCACTGTCATTTGTTGAGAGTTGAAGGCGAACCGCCGACCGAATCCGTATAACCATGTCGGATTTTGAACGAATCACCGGCGCTCTGGCCCGAAAATTTCCGGTCCGGATCAAGACCATCGATTCCCACACGGCCGGGGAATCGACCCGGTTGATCGTCAGCGGGCTCGGTCCGATCCCGGGCCGGACCATGGCCGAAAAACTGACGCACTTCCAGCACAACTTCGATCACGTCAGGCTGGCATTGACCCGCGAGCCACGCGGTCATCGCGACATTTTAGCCGCACTGCTGACCGAAGCCGTCTCACCCCGGTCCCGCTTCGGTTTGATCTACATGGACGCCCGCCGCTACCCTTTCCTTTGCGGCCATGCCACCATCGGCGCAGTGACAACTCTCATCGAGGCCGGCGTGATCGAGATTACCGATCCCGCAGAACGCATTATCGTCGATACGCCATCGGGCCCCATGGAAACCCGCGTAACGATGTCGAACGGTCGGCTCGCGGCCGTGGCCGTTCGAACCGTCCCTTCGTTTGTCTACCGCACGGATGAACCTCTCGATGTGCCCGGCCACGGACGTTTGCAGGTAGACACGGTCTGCGTCGGAGGATTTTTCGTGATGGTCTCGGCCGATCAGATCGGGCTGCCGTTGGAAGCGGCCCATGCGTCCGAATTGACGCAGCTGGGCATGCGCGTCATTGAAGCCGCCAACCGCCGGCTCGTGGTCCGGCACCCGCTGCGCCCGGAAGTCCGAACGGTGGATGTGGTCGAGTTCTACGACACCGCCGATCATGCGCTACGACGGGGTCGCTCGGTTGTCATTTACGGCGAGGCCCACATGGACCGGTCCCCCTGCGGCACCGGCACGGCGGCCAAGTTGACGCTGCTGCACCACCGCAATCTGTTGAAGGTCGACCAGACTTTCGTCAATGCCGGTCCCCTGGGCACGACCTTTGAAGCCCGTATAGCCGCCGAGACCAGGGTCGGTGAACACCGGGCGGTCGAAGTCGACATTCAAAGCACCGCCCACATTACCGGCCTGCAGGAATTTGTCGTCGATCCCTCCGATCCCTTCCCGGAAGGATTTCTACTTTAGTTCGAAAATAGATACTTGAAACTCGAAACTCAGTACTCGCAACCCGTAACCCGCACCTCGTAACTCGTGGAAATGACTTCACCGGATAAGCGGTTGCGAGAAACGGCTGAAACATGGCGCAAACGGGCTCAATCCCGCCGTAGGCGGGACTCAACCGATTTTCATGCACCGTGGTGGCGGCCCGAACCAGGGCTATGATCGTTTAGTCCCCGTCCATAAATAGCCATTTTCCGCAATTCCCCGCCTACTGGCGATCAGCTTGCGTGCGAGCCGAACACGAGGAAACCGTCGGAAGACGTTAGGCCTTCGACCGCTACGGTCGGCCGACCGTCTCCGTCCACCGTCACCCCTTCCGGCCAGTCGAATCCCGGATCCATCGCGCGAAAATACGCCAGATCGTAAGGTGTCAGCCGAACGCGGATCTTTCCGTCCTCTGCCAGCAATCTAGACGTCAGCCCGAAGTCCACTTCACCCAACCGTGTGCGAATGATGTAGCGCGGAATTTCCCGGCCGCTGCCGTCCCGCCGCACGCGGGCGGCGATGTCGATCACGTCGGCCACATCCAGAGGACAGGCGCCGTTCCAACGC
>JBATHN010001092.1:0-8803 GCA_049666885.1 Desulfobacterales bacterium | reverse complement strand
AGTACAGTGTCACTAACGACGTAAAGATGGGTTTGCGGCAATAGATTGTCAAGCACCGTTCGGCCTTTGAGGTTGTGCCAACACCCCGATTGATTATATAAGTATACACTTAAAGGGCCGTCGAGATCAACATGTCTGATTCACCGGCCTTACACATCGCATCAATCGATTCCAAGAACCAATTCAGTTTCATTTCAAACCAGCCGCTTGTTTTGAAGATGGCGTAGGCGAACCGACACACTCCGGATGACCGGTAACAGGTAAAATGGCGATAAAGAGCCGGTTGGAGGGTTGTCAAGACGCAAACAATATATACATTGGAACTGCAGATAGAACAATCTGAACCGTTAAGAATTAAATGGTATTGTAACCGAAAAGCCCAAAATGTCACATTAACTATGCAGGAGGTTGACCTCTGACCTTCTGCCATGCAGATGATATCTTTCATCTGCCTCCTTGAAGCTGGGTGACTCATCTTCCTCAATGGGTCACCCTTTGGTATCTTGGGGATGCTTAACGTTCAAATGAAAACTCAACGCAAAGTTCGACACTCTGTGTTATGGACAATAACAATCAGGAAATCAAACGATGACTTACAAGGATAAGGTCAAACTGTTCAACGCAAAACGTTATCTGATGCCCTTTACCCCTGAGGGAACCAAGAACTGGATCATACGAGATTACATCAGATTCATTGACGAGTATGGCAAATGGTGTCCAGAGGGTAGCAATAAGTGTGAGCTCTTTTAAAAAATGACCCGCAATAATGCATCTCAACGCCGTCCGTTTTGGTACCGTCAAGCTCATCGCGAGCATTGCCCATATTGCGGCTGCATTTTGGCCTTAACAGAATCAAAGTGCCCGAGGTGTGGTTACTGTGTTGTCTGTGGATAACGGGGGCCCAGATCCGGTGATTATATTTTCAGAGGGTCTGTAACTTTTTAGTTTTTTTTGATTCTATATTATTGGATAAAGGCTAAAACCTTATCCAGTTTGTTGAGTCTCCTTTCATTTCTTTCTCTCCTTCTATTGGGGTGGCTCACTTTATGTGAGTCACCCTTTTGTTTACAAAGACAGCCTGATTGTTACGTCCTTTGAATATGCGGAAAAGTCAGGTCGACAATAATGGGGTTTGGGGGTTGAAAGGATCAAAACACAAACGCAAGGAAGGGCAAGACAGGATCTATAGTTCTGGTGGAATGTAACGGGGCATTTTTCACCAAACACCTTCCAAGCAGGGTGGTTCACAGTGGTGGGCCACCCTTTGGTTTTCTGGAGCCGCTGCAGCCGTGTTGATATCCGTTATGGCTGTTGATAGCTCGACCGGACACTATGTGGGTTGGACCGGGAAACATCGATGGTGTGCAGCACTATAGCATTCAATGCGCGACGGTCTGTTCATAAAAAACCAATCATAAACTCAATCGAAATCTTTCAACGCTTAATCGCTACTCAGGCTTCGTCCCCTATTTTGACCCGAAGAAGGTATGGTTCATTTCGCGCTATCGTCATTGTTGCGGTCAGTTGGTGCCTTTTTCGAAGGGCTCGATACGCTCTGTGGTCAACGGGTGAGACGAAAGGTAGCCCGACCATTTGGGCCCGGATTCCTTGGAGCGGAGCGAGGCGGTCTGTTCAATTCGTCGCATCAAATGAGCAAAATGGATCGTTGGAATGCCATTGGCACGCAAATAGTTCAAAGCGTAGTTATCGGCCTCACGTTCAAAGGTGCGCGAATATGCCAATTGGGTCAGCAGGACGGGCAGCCCTAAGAAAAGTTCCGACGAACCGGCAACGTCTCCGGTGATTGCCAATAAGGCAAAACCAAGCAAAGAATCTTGAATCACGGTGCGTAAGCCGTGGCGGTGAACCACGTGACCGATTTCATGCGCTAAAACGGCTACGAGTTCGTCATCGTGATTGGCGAGCCGAACCATTTCATCCGTGAAAATGATCTTGCCGTCGGGCAGGGCGAAGGCGTTCGGGCCGACCCGCCCCCCCTTGCGAAACAGGACCGTCAGTATTTGATCCGGGTGGGCGTCGATAACCGGCCGGAAGTGCTCCTGCAGACGGCTACGGACGGCTTCGTCGAGTTCCGATTCGCTCAGAACCGATTTGTCCAGAATGCCCAGGGTTTGCTTTCCGGCCGCATGGAGCATCGAAGGCGGCAACCGGTGGGCGATTTCACTGGACGCCATCGGGACACCGTACTTGATGCCTCCCCACAGAAACAAAAGCATTGCCACCAGGGCGATTAGTGCAAACCGCCAGCGACTCTCCAACTGGTGGAGCCAGCTCGCCCAGCGGGCACCGGCGAAACGCTTCACGATCCGGTCGACGGAAAGGTTGTCTTGGGTTTCGAATTTTTCACCATCCGGAAAGTGGAGATAGCGGGGGGTGTCGGCCAAACGGGGAGAGACTTTGATTGTGAAGCGGGATAAAGACAGGATCCGGCGGCCGTCTACCGAGTTCTCGACAATCACGGCACCGCTGTCGTATATAAGACAGACGGCCGGAACTTCGGCTGAAGTTTGGCCGTCATACAATTTCCCGCTAATGGAGATCATAATCCGATATCGATGTCGAAAAAGTCGCTCATTTCTTCTCCCACAGAGCCGACTTGCTTTTGTTCCCCGGCGATAAAGGTGTCGAGGTCCCCCGACGTAATCAGGCTCAGGCGGGCGAATTTGTAGCGCAGCGTGCGTATTTTAGCCCAAGGGTAATACAAACCCAAGGTCAGGGCGGTTGCCAAGGTATTTGTGACCACCAGCGCAAGGTATTCTTTGATTCTCAGGTTGGCTTTGAACCGATGCGCGGCCAGTTGGGATGAATTGAACTGTAGATTGGTGGTCTTTACCGAATAAAGGGCAAAAAGATAAAGATACAACGCCAATGCGGCCGGTACTGCCAGGGGGGGAAGGAAAAATATGACTGCCGCGACAAGACCCACGCCGATGATAAGCGGAACAGATGCGCTTAGAAAAAGGCGGTAGTAATCACGCGCCGTTGCGGTAAGGGTAAATCGGGTGGTACCATAGCTGCTGTAATCGACAATGAATTTTCTCTGGCGATAATAGGCATAGGGAGCAAGGATTCCCAGGGTCAGAGGAACGAGTATCGGCCACAGGACGAATGCCTTGGCGGCATCTTTGACTCTACCACTGAAGCCGAAACGGATGTTTCGCAGGGCGCTGTTGCGTGCATTAAATGCCAATGCGCGGACCACGATCCAGGGAACAGCGGCGAAAAGCGCCAAAGAAAAAATAAAGCCGATTTGTGGAAATAGATTGGACAGAGTCGAATAGAGGACCAGAAAAACGCCGGCAATCATGCGCCCCTTGAGAATCTTGACCGGATCGGCAAGGTACTCGAAACCGGCGCCGTTGAGCCGTGCCGAGCCGTAGATATACTTTTTGCGGCGTACCTTGGCCCAGGCGGAATAAATACCGAGCGTTAGTATGGTGAGGATAATGTTAACCAGCCAAATCTTGAAATATTCGCGCCCGCTGCCGCGAAACTCGAAGGGGATGACGACGGCTTTTTTGAGCGGTGTTTGATCGACTGCGGCGGCCGAGGCCGCGATGCCTGGTTGACGGTCAAGTGCGGTGGCAGTGGTCGCGGCAATTTTATTTTCGCGTGGTTCGTTTTCCGAGCCGGTACCAACGGTCACCGGCTGAACAACTGCGGTGGTCCGGCCTTTCGTCAGAATGACATCGAGGCCGACCCGTTTAAGGGCCAACCCCAACTTGCGGGCGGTCATCTCGTCGACCGTCTTTTTCAACACCACGCGGCGACTTCTGAGTACTTTTTCGGCTTTTTCCTTGCTGAGAGCGAAATTTTCGATGAGTTTGTTTTTGGCCGCTTCAAGGTCGAAGCCCTCGAGAATTTTCCCTTGGTAAACGACATTATAGAATGTGCTCATGCCTCCTCCCGGTTAAGGATCTTAACGCTGTTTGATTCCAAACAACTCTCTAAAAACCATACGCCAGCCAAAAGGTTACCCAATTTATATCGGCACAAACGCCCATTAAGTTAAGCAAGGATCGATCAAGGGGAGAAAATTTGGGGCGGTGAATTGTCTACTTCCGAGCCTTACTTTAGGCGGAGTGAAACAGCATTAAATTCATATGTTGCCGATGCTTTGCGCAACTTCTTACCTAACGTCACCTGCCGTTAATCCGTTTTTAAAATGCCAGTGCTCAACTATTTCTGACAGCTTCAACCTGTCCACTTAATAGAAAGTTGACATCAAAAAGACGAACCAGTACTCAGAAACCAGATCCTGTTAATCCCCTAATATAACATTTAAACATTACTTCATATTTGACAGGTGATACCTGTTCTGTTATGCTAACTCCTTCATAGACAGAAAATTTGCTACAATTAATGACAAAGCCAAACCTGCCGTGAGGCTGGGACGGAAAGCCACGGATCTCAAATGAGACAGCCGGGTTGCCATGAGTTTAGAATGACAAGCCGAGCTGCCTTAATGGTGGTTCGGTTTTGTTGTTGAGGGAGGGCCAAATGAAAAGGTATCGCAATAACGGTTTGTTGTCTCTGCTGGAGATTATTACAATCCTGACCGTTTTTATCGGATGCGGGACCAGTGGAGGGGTTGGTGTTAAAACAGGTGGTGACAATGATGTTGTAATACAACAACCACCTGTTGCCCCAAAAGGTCCTCCCCTATGGGCTCCGGCTCACGGCCACAGAGCAAAACACAGGTACCTCTATTTTCCGGAATGTCCCGCTTATTACGATACGGATCGGAGTCTTTACTTTTACCTTGAGGGGGCTAACTGGGTTGTTTCTGTTTCTTTGCCTGATAGATTGAGTATGAAAGTGGGTGTGCACGCTGTCCTTGAAATGGATACTGACAAACCATACACGTATTACAATGATCACAAGAAAAAATATCCACCGGGGCAGGCTAAAAAGAATAAATCAAATAAATGGGCTCAAAAGGAAAAGAATTAGGTATGCAGCCTGAGAATCCGTTACCAGATAAATAAACTTCTAAAGGCTATTGATCTTGGGAGGTAAAATAGAGAAATGAGCATCACATCTAATAAAAATTTCGGCTTGATAAAAGCCCCAAATCCAATATCACACGAATGCCATTGGGTGAGCAAATCGTTTAGGGAGCTTTCATCGTATAGTTCTCATTTATCCTTGCCCTCCGGGCACCATCTGCCATGCTGGTCAATGAATCTGATGTAATCTCGCATGGTCCAGTTCTTTGTTCCCAAGGGGGGCAAAGGCATCAAATAACGTTTTATATTAAAAAGTTTTACCTTCTCTTCATAGGCCATTGTTGGTTCCCTTAATGGGTCTCAGCTATGCACGGTAAGCCGATCCATGTTTCGAGGATTCATAGGTGCTCAAGGTTCTCGGGCCACTGATCAGTTAGGTGTTTGATATTCATGATATCATATCAAACACAATTTACAAACCATATTCATTTATTGTAACCCTATCTAATACTTTCGGTGAATTTCAAGTGTGTCTAAAAAACTCAAGGGGTGGCTCACCACTGTGAACCACCCCGCTTGGAAGGTTTTGATGAAGGCGGCTACGTCTTTGAAGGCAGATGGCGAAACTGTAGCCTCGGAATTACAAAGCCGGATTCTTGCAAAAGGTTACAGATTAAACGTAGCCACCGTCGGAGTTTAGACCCGGAAGCTGGGGATCGGGTACTGAAAACGGGAATGTTGAGGCTGCTGGCAACTCACATAGTGGCCACACCTTGGATAGCCACTTAGATTGTATGGAGTTCTGCGGCCCAATGATCCATTGCCCTGAAAATCCTTGACAGTAAATAACATTTTTTCATAAATATCATTTAGCACAAACTGTATCTCAACGGCTTATCCACCTCCTATCGTTCTGACACGGTTCTGTCCCTGTACCCTGTCCCAATCCTCTCACTTCAGCTCGATTTCATTCGGTGTTAGATGAATCCTCGACACCAGTAGTATTGCCTTCTTTTGTCTTTTTGGCACAGGTATACCCAACATAAAGAAGGGACAGGATGAAAAGGGCACTTTTAATCGGGTTCCCGATGTTGATAAACATGCCATTGGAACTTATGAGAGAAGGGGTATTGCTATCTTTAAAGATGGGGAAACTGCCGCATACCACGGATATGGAACTTGGGATTTTATTGATAGTAACGGGCCATTTCAAGGATATTCGACTCTAAAATATAAGGACGGTTCTACAACTATGGTAAAGTATAGTGGCAACATAGTCAAAGAACCTGAAAAGCTACCAACCTATACGGGAAAAGGTGAGTACATAAAAGGAACGGGAAAATACGAAGGGATAAAAGGAAACTATTCTTTTAATGCTAAGTACATTACACCATATAATAAAGAAACCAAAGGTGATGTTGTTGTGAATGCAAAAGGTTCTTACACATTACCGAAATGATTCTTTCAAATAAAACGGTAAATTGATGTCCAAAAAGAAATGATTAGGAAATTCTAACAGCAGGAATTTAAACAGGGTAGTATTCGATGGGTATCTAAAAATCAGATACCCATCTTTTCTTTATAGCATTATTTCAGCCCAAGCAATCCCCCAACTTCAATGAAGATTGGAAAACAAATGACAGACCAAAATATTATAACGCCTATAAATTGCCATATTTTCATTTTATGTTGTATCCCTCCACATGTTTTAAATTTGAAAATAATACAATTGGTCTAAAAACCTTATTATACCACCACCATATGCTATTTGCACACATTATATTCTTTAGCTATTGATATTAAGGCTTTATAATGTTTGAACGATTGAAAAATAAAGCAAGTCTCCTAAAAATAGCCAATGATCGTGGCTGCCTTTAAGAAAATGTGGGTTCCGTTAAGCTGCCGAATGTAATGTTCGGGTTTTTACGTCCACTGGAATATTGGTTAGGTCATTCCAGAAACGCTAACTTTTCCTCGTGGGCGATTTTCTGACCTCGTACCACCGATTGACTCGCTGTCGGTTGGGATATATTCATTTTTTTCGATAGTTCGATGGTGCTCATCCCAAGCTCCCGATTCCCCCAGTAGCATACAACACTTCGAGCTTTGACTGTTTTGGCATGTTTGCCGCCAGACAGCAGCTCCTTCGGGGAAATTTCAAATAGTTTTGCCACGCGTTTGACCAACCGTTCAAAGCTATATCCGCGAGATTGAATGTGGTATTTGCGATCAAGCTTCTCTTGGGCTGCTTTTAATACGGCCTCGACAAAATCCCCCTCTCCCAATATGCGCTCATCCCCCTTCATCCGGCTCGCGCTCCGGCGCATGGCTTTCACCATAGCCCAGCCCCCAGCGCTTCGAAGTAACCCGCCCCCCACTAAATCAGGTCTGCGGCCATCTGAAATCCCCTTTTTGACAAACTCTCGATAACGCCGTCTCGCCCGTGATAACTGACCATCAAAAAGCTTCAAAATGTAATGGGCATCCTGCCACACATGTGCCAGCTTGCCCATTAGGACCCCGTGACCGCTATACGGATATTTCTCAAGTGATTTCAGCTCTGTTACAAGCCCGCCACGTAAAGGATTTAGGTGAATGTAGCGCACGAGCTCCAGCAGATATAATTCTTCCTGACACAAAATGGATTTATAGCGGTTCTGAAAGAACTGGCCATGGCGACGATGCCGGCGATTGAAGCTTACCGCATAGCCGGTCAAGAGCCTGCGCATTACCGTGGCAATGGCGGTGGTGCCTGTCCTCAGCAACAAATGCGCGTGGTTTGGCATCAAGGCCCAGGCAAAACAAGGCGTTGCGGTTTCTGATACAACATTGCCAAGGCGCTTTAAAAAATTATCCCGGTCAGAATCATCGCGAAATATCTTTCTGCGTTCAATCCCCCTTACAATTATATGATGCAGTGCTCCAGGGGCATCTATGCGAGCTTTCCGTGGCATGCTGCCACCATATCAAACAGACCTTCATATATCAACCAATATTCCAATGGATGTCCCCAATATACCACCTTCGCTCAGACCAGGTACCCACGGCCTCGGCCCGATGTTAATGGAGGCAACTACACAGGAAATTTGTGGGATCACTCCAGATTTGTGAATTGAAAATTCCGAGATAAACACAATCTACTGAAATTCACAATCAAGATGTGAACCCATTCGCAGCAGTACACTCCCCATCACTCATTCAAGAGCAACATGTACATCCATTGAACGTGATTTGACAGTACTTCGAAATAAAGGATGGTTCCATAATCGCCCACAACATAGACGTCGCCCCCAGAGTTTCCCCAGATGCCGCGGAGCACATTGGAGGCGCCGCTGGTCATGGGGCTCCAGCTGCTTCCGTTGTAGCGAATGATGGCGCCGCTCACCCCCACAGCAAAGACATTCCTGCCCGAAATCCCCCAAACGCCATTGAAGGCATTGGACGTGCCGCTGGTCATGGGGCTCCAGCTGCTGCCGTCGAAGTGCAGAATGGTGCCACTTCCCCCCACAGCAAAGACGTCGGTGGCAGAGCTTCCCCAGATGCCGCTGAGGTAATCGGACGTGCCACTGGTCATGGGGCTCCAGCTGCCGCCGTCATAATGCAGAATGGTACCGTTCCAACCCACAGCAAAGACATTGCTGCCCGAACTTCCCCAGATGCCGTTTAGGGCATTGGACGTGCCGCTGATCATGGAGCTCCAGCTGCGGCCGTCGTAGTGCAGAATGGAGCCGCCTTGTCCAACGGCAAAGACATCGGTGGCAGAGCTTCCCCAGATGCCTTTGAGCCACTCTGAAGTGCCGGTGCCGGTCATATTCTCCCAGCTGGAGCCGTTG
>JBATHN010001091.1:0-2318 GCA_049666885.1 Desulfobacterales bacterium | reverse complement strand
CCTTATTTCGAGGTAACGACGACGAGAGACGGCCCGATTGTCGTGAAGGTTGATCCTCAGGACGACATTTTCCTCAGGTGTGCTGAAGCTGCCGAAGCAAAATTTGTCGTCACCGGCGACCGCCACCTGCTGTCACTGAAGACTTACAGAAAAATTTCCATTCTCACGCCGGCACAGTTTCTGGTTAAGTACGAAAAAGGCGGAGGGAAGCGCTGAAAAATTGTTTTCATAACGGTCTCAATTTAGTATGGTCATCATGACAATCAAGCCTGATCCACATCCTTTCTATCAAGGCGGCATAGCCAAGTGATAAGGCAGCGGCCCGCAAAGCCGTGATCCCCTGGTTTGATTCCGGGTGCCGCCTCCATTTTCATTTATTGCAACAACCTGCTCCACATCCAAATGTCGTGTCATTTTTGAAGTGTCTCGACTGCCTTGAGTGACGCAATTGAATGGTACTAAGGTTCCAGGTTCAACGTTCAGGGTTCAGCACTACCTGTGGCTGCCGCCTCCAGTTTGATCGAAGGGGAAACGTTTAAGTATCGGTGTCAAAGCTGTTTGATTTTATCCCCTCACCCTAACCCTCTCCCCAGGGAGAGGGAATACTTGGTGACCCTGTAGCGAGGAGAGGGAATCTGTGGTGACTCTGTAGCGGGGCTACAGGGAATTATCAAGTTAAAGAGGACATGATCTGAAACCATCAGAAATTCGCGATCCATCCCACGAACAGACGTATCTTGTTGACGTGTTCGATGAAGTGTCGTTGTCTCGGCTCCGGGGTCAGTCCGTAAAGTATGGCAAACGCCACGAAATCATCCGGTTTCGCATGTTGATGATATCCAGTCTCAGGTAACATTTCGTTATTGCACTTATAATTGCGTATTCCGCGTTATTTTTAAAAATTACAAATAATTAGCTTGCTTTCTTCACAAATCGGAACTATTATCAATCAAATCAATCAAGTCCTGTTCAATCTGCGGGACGGTTTCTTTCTGAAGGAATAATCCATTTGTCATAGTGGCACCCTCCAGTCTGCAACGTTGAAATTTTTAAGAAAGGAGGATGTTATCATGACCAATGGAACTGTTAAGTGGTTTAACGACCAAAAAGGGTTTGGGTTCATTGAGCAGGAAGACGGAGCGGATGTGTTTGTTCATCATTCAGCAATAAATGCAACCGGTTTTAAATCCCTCAGTGAAGGCGACCGGGTTTCCTTTGATGTCGAGCAAGGACAAAAAGGTCCTGCCGCGTCCAATGTCACTGTGATTTAACATTATGTTCTGAGTAAAAAGGGCATTCCTTCTTAAATCAAGGGAATGCCCTTTTGTTTGGTTTTAATTTATACCTGCACAATTCGCTATCGTCAGACCTAAACCCTAAATCCGTTCAAAGATCCTTTTCTTATTGTCGTTATCAAACATAACAGCCAAGGAGGTGACAAATTGGCAAGATCGAATTATCAGTTCAACAAACGTCAAAAAGAATTAGCCAGGAAGAAAAAGAAAGAGGAAAAGAGACAACTCAAACTGGAAAAAAACACGATAAAATCAGAAGACAATCAAAATCAGGCCCAAGATGAAGAAGAAAACCTATAAGCATAGAAAAGCGTCATGCAGGTGTGTTTCCAGCAGGGATATTCATCATTGTGCAGGCAACTCTGACCGGATGCGGTCCATCTGACGGCGATGAGTCCCCAGGTGGGCCTCGGCTATTTCGAGCATCTGCAGGGCCGTCAGGGGACCGGCGGCCGCGTGGCTAAACATCACCTGCTCTTGGTTTTCTACTGTCACCGTCTCCAGCAGGACGGCAAGAGCCCGCCGCTCTTTTCTCCAAATGGCGCGCAGTTCCTCTACGGTCACCTTTCCGTCAGGATCCATGGACGGATCAGGAACATCCACGGGCACGTCTTTTACCAAGACGTCCATGACCAGCTTAACCATCTCCCCCGGCTTGAGAATTTCCCGCAGGGGGTTGTCTCGCATTTCGGCCTCGGAGCGGCGCATACCCTGAGCGCCTAAGACCACGTGTTGCAGTACCTGCAACATGGTCCAACGGTCGGGTTCCGGTTTAAACAGGAGTTGCTTCGGCTTCAATTCGTCGATGAGATCGAACATCTCCTGATGCCGGGTTTCGATTTTGGCCCACAGGCCGGAAAGTTCCGGTAGCATGGCGTCTCCTCTCTTTTTTCATAGTGTCTAGTCACACATAAATTGTCTTATCCATAAATATCGTTTTGCATTAAAAAGCCTCACCTTCTCTTCGTATGTCATCGTTTCGTTCCCATATGATTGAATCTCGACCATTCACGGTAAACCAAT
>JBATHN010001090.1:0-1986 GCA_049666885.1 Desulfobacterales bacterium | reverse complement strand
TTGAGCTCGCCTTTTCTTTCCAATCGGATGATGAGCCCCTTGTGCGACATGTCAATTAACAAAGGGGCCAGCGTGGCCTCATCAACCCCGATGCGCTGAGCAATAGCGGTAGCCGGCTCCGGCATCAAATTGAGATGTACGGCGATCTCGGCCTCCTCAGGTGTAAAGAGCCTCTTTAAGATCCGCAATTCAATTCCGGATTCCGTGGCGGGATAGCCTCCGGGAAGGGTGTCCAGATGTTGAGCGAGTTTATTATAAATTGGTTCCATGGGCCTCCATTTTTAATTGATGGTTCAGCTGGTCTCGAAATTATGACATGGCACGATTTTCAGGGAATACCGATTTGAAAAAACCGCATCGGGCATCTTTCTACTCCCTCTACTTAACCCCAATATTTCAGGAAATTTTTTCGGTGCTTGTAACACTTCTGATCAAGTCAGTTGACCCCCGCCTGACGATGGATATACTATTACCTAATGCCGGAGAAAAAAGCGTTCACACGGTTAATTGCTGCAGCGAACATTTACGTCTGCTTCATAAATAATCATTTCTCGAAAGGCCTGCCATGCAGAACCCACCCGAGTTGAACACCTCCCCAAGATCTACGTCGAACCGCAGCACATTGAAGACCGTCTTGGTGATCGTCGCCATTGCGGCGGCAACGTCGGTGTTGACCGTATGGCTGACGACGCGCTATCTTTTTCCCGTGGAGTTTAAGCCGGTAACGCTGGAGGCCGGCGAAAAGAAAGTTCTGGACGCCAAGATCGACCGGCTGGATCAAAGTCGGACCGACCGGCCGTCTTCCCGCGGCACGGCTGCCGGCCGGTCGCGCGACAGTCGAAAACCGGCCGGCCCCCTCGAACCGGAACCTTACAGAGAGGAGGCTGCCCGCCGGAAAGTCACGTTTACGGAGCGTGAGCTGAACGCCCTGCTGGCCACCAACACGGACCTGGCCCGCAAGTTGGCCATCGACCTGTCTGAAAATCTGGCCAGCGCCAAACTGCTGGTTCCGCTCGATCCGGACATGCCGTTTTTCGGCGGCAAGACGCTCAAAGTGACGGCCGGATTGGAGTTGCGCTTCGCCGAAGGCCGTCCGGTGGTAGCGCTCAGAGGTGTGAGCCTCTGGGGCGTCCCGATCCCCAACGCCTGGCTCGGCGGCATCAAGAACCTCGACCTCGTCAAGGAGTTCGGCAGTCAGGGCGGCTTTTGGCACGCATTCGCCGCCGGTGTAGAAGACATACGCGTTGAGCAGGACCAGCTGACAGTACGTTTAAGGGAATGACAAACTTCCTCGGCTGTCTTTGCCGATCAAGAAAAGATTAACGAGAACCAGCCCCGTGATGAACCCGCCGATGTGGGCGCCGTAGGCCACCCCGCCCCCCGAACCGCCGCTGAACATACCCAGCGAGCTAATCAGCTGAAACGCAAACCACACAACGATGGCCACCAGAGCTGGCACCTCGCTGATGAAGCGAAAAATCAGCACGCGCCATCATGCGCTTCGTATGCCGATCGTCTGTTCCAGCTCGGCGATCGTGGCCGGGTTCAAGCCGAGACGTTCTCCCAGGCTGCGCATGTAGGCTTGCTCGGCCGGTGTGTCGACCTCTATCGCCAACAACGATGCGGCATAGAGCTGGGCACCCAGTCCCGGGCGACCGGTGGCCGCATTGACCAGCGCATCGGTGTTCATCGGTTTCTGCATTTCGGCAATCACAAAGTCCTTGGCGTCGTTTTCGATTCCCATCTCACCGAGTTTGCCGACAATCCGGTTCAATTCGTTCTGGTCGATCTGCCCGTCGGCCTTGGCGGCATTGATCATGGCCTGAAAAATCAGTCCGGCTTCGCGTTCCAGCTCTTTTTTTTCCTCGTCCGTTTTTGCCTCCTGCAGCCCTACCGGCACTTCGTCGGCCGGCTGCCCGCTTTTCTTGAGGGCCGAAAACGCCATCGCCCCGAGCAGCGCCATGACGCCCCCGCCGAGGGCCCCCC
>JBATHN010001089.1:0-1732 GCA_049666885.1 Desulfobacterales bacterium | reverse complement strand
AGGAAGAAACTACGGGACGGGCTCTCGGCCCAAGCGACTCTCCTTCTCTTCCGTGATTTTGATGGTTTTACCGATAAATGGAAGCTTTATTTTTCAAAGAACAATTGATGTGTTTTCACCATACAAGACGGCTCAAACATTCAGCCGCTGTTCTCAACCGTTCATCCGGGCTCCGGCGCATCATTTTTATGCACCGTGGTGGCCTGCAGGACCATGTGTGTTTAACTGGGAACCGTGAATCGCGGCCTGGGCGGGAAACCGCTCAACTCGGGATCAAATGACATTGCCGAGCAAACACCTGAGAAAAGATTCCTTGAGCGGGCCATCGGGGATTTCCTGTAGCCGGCGGTAGCATTTGGAGCATAAGAAAAGGGGGCCGTCTATTTTGCAGACGTCACAACTGATAATCTCGTCCTCGCAGGCATCACAGCGATAAAGAATTTTCTGAATCTCGGAGCTGTCCAGAGATCGGCACCAGCCGTCGAGCTGAACACCGATGCCGAATCTCCCCGTGCCCTCGATCGCTTCCCCCACCGGCGAACACCACCTGACAGTTGCATAGCATAGCTTGAAATCCGGCGGGCAGCTCACCGCTGCTGAACTCTTCTCGAAAACGATGTGGCAGGCATCTCCGTCGTCCAGTGCATTGTCACCGACGAAATACAGACCGTCGATGCTGCTGTTGCGGATTATGGCAGAATAAAAAGGCTCCTTACGGTCTATATAGTACATCATTGAGATTTTACTGACGGAGCGGGGCCATCTTCTCCTGTTGGGCGGATTCATTATCTGCGTACCTTTATAATGCAGGAGATATCATACGGACGCCTGGGCCTAGTCGGGTTGGTTGGCTGATGGCCCGCGGGCGTTGGTTTTCCTGCTGTTTTCGACCGTCGGCCAAACACGTTCCACGGTACTAAAGAGCTCATCGACAAGCCTCTTGAAGTCGGTGCGTCCCATTTTCAACACCGCATTCCATTGCTCCAAGGAGGTGTTGATTTGCGAGGGAAAACCGGTTTTTCGGATCCAACCATCATTTAATTCAGCCGCCTGGTCCTGCAGGAGGGCCAATGTGTCGAAGGTACCGTTTAATATCGTTTTATGGAGTTCGATAACCAGCCGGGCGGTTTTTATCGGTTGCATCAATTATTAACCCCCTTAATTTAATAATTAAAATAAGCTATGGTCAATACTTTTTCATCTTGCTGAGGTCACGCTTTTCTGTCAGCAATGGCAGACCACGGCCTTTATCATCCTTTTTACACTGTGTTACATATGGATTACTTTTTCAAGCATGTCTATAGGGGAAGAGCTTCATTTTACTTGGGAGGAATCCCTTAATATGGGGATTATTTCCCGGACGTGTGGGCGGCAGTGCCGTTATGCAGGAGGAGAAAAAGAAAAATCCGTGCAACGCGCGTGCTTTAGTTCGTATGCAACATACCCCTTCAGTATCTGTCCACGCTTTTTGTCGTTGATCAGGTCGATGTCGGTTCGCGTTCGATAATCCCCGTCAGGCAGCCGATCGCACCGGCGGCCTTGGCCAGTTCGCCGACCTCGACCGTCAGACAGGTGATCCCAAGGTTCTCATAAAATGCCTGGGTCTTTGGGTTCCCGGCCGGCATGAGGATCTTTCGCGGGCCGATGGTGACAAAATTCAATGCGAACCCCCGAATCGCTTCGACCTCATCCGGAATGAAATGAACGGCGTGGCCATGGTCGCGCAAAGCCT
>JBATHN010001088.1:0-1834 GCA_049666885.1 Desulfobacterales bacterium | reverse complement strand
CTGCATAATCCAGCCGGCCTCGCCGGTGACCGCCACGCCCAGCAAGAGAGCAATAGCCATTAAATGCCGTAAGCTTTTCAAACGCGTCATGTTGATTTTTCGCCTCAGTTTGATTGTGCCGACGCTTGTGGTCCTTAATAAAATCAAGCGCGTGACCGTCGGTTTTTCATTCCGGAAATATGTCCATTCCCGTGAGACCGGGGATATCAAGAAACGGTACCAAAGTCCAAGCGGATGCGGCACATAAGCGTTGCCGCAAACCTTTTGCCATTTTGATTACGCCCAGATCAACTGTTGCCCGGCGTCAGACGAAAATGCCTGCGGTAGCCCGATGTGCGGTTCTCGATCTCCACATGAACGGTCCCCTGGGTGTCGTAATCGTAAGTTTCGACAACCTCCTGAGAAGACAACTCGGGACAGACCGTGATCGGAACGCCATTCAGGTTCTTCTGGTCGGCCAAACCGGGGTCGTAGGGGAAATAGATGTCGCGCCAAACGGTGATGTCTCCCTCGGGTTCTCCAGCCGAGCCCAACGCGCTGCACTCCAGGTAGCGCAGACGGCCGATGTTGTGAAGGGGTCGGTAATGCCGGACGACCGTCAGCCTTCCGTTTTCGGTGCCCACCTCTTGTTTTTTGAAAAAAACCGGGTCGAAGACCTTGTCCTGTTCCCGCTCCCGCCAGATGCCAAAATAACGTGAAACCGCCTCACGAACCTGTATTTGATTTTTCGGGTCGGCCATGATGGCGAGCCCGATCGCCGGCGCGGCATGCGGAAAAGGAGAATTTTTCACCTTTGCGCCAAAGAGTACCCGCAAATGACGCGCCACCGGCGGAAATGCGATCGAGCCGCCCACCAGATAAACGGCGGCAAGGCCGGGACCCTCCAAAGGACCGATGTCGGTTTGGGCCAATTTTCCCACCAGACTCTGCAGGGAGGAGAGGCTGCGCCTTATGAGCGGTTCGCAGCGTTCATAAATCTGCCCCGTTTCGAGAACGACCGGATCCGTGTCGGTCAAAACGGTGCCAACATCCACAACCATCTTGCGGGTATTGGGTTTCAAGCCTTCCTTGCGTTCGCGGCATTCCTCGAGCATCCGAACGGTTTCACTCGGCGTGAGGTCGCTCTTGGCAACACCGAGGGTCTCGAGCACCATGTCGAGAATAATCTCGTCGAAATCGTCACCGCCAAGCTGCGCGATTCCCTCGTTGGCGATGACATCGTGGCTCCCTCCGGCCATGCCGATCACGGAAGTATCGAAGGTTCCGCCGCCCAGATCGTAGATCAAGACATGGCGCTTGGGGCTTTTCGGTCCCAGATTTTTAAGGTAGCGGTTCAGAAACTCGACGGCGGCAGCCGACGGTTCGTTCATGGCCCCTAAAACGGTGAATCCAGCCTGGCGAAAAGCCTCCAAAGTGATGAAGCGTTGATTGCTGTTGGCATTGGCCGGAACGGCAACCATCACCTCGAGAGGGGTTTTGCGGTCGATGTTCAGGTTACTGTGCTTGGTCACCATCCGTCGGACGTGCGACAGAAAAAGGGTGAGCAGTTCGAGCATCGAGAACGATACACCCTGGCCGAGATCCACCGGGTCTTCAGGCCGCAGACGACCGGCGTAGCGCTTCAGGGACCGCAGGGCCGTGACGTCCGGTCGGTTGATCAAAGCCGCCGCTTCCCAGCCGAAAAAAGGCCTGCCCCGGTCGACCGCAATCAACGATGGGATGTATTCTTTGATATCGCCTTTCCAGGAAAAGCTGCAGACCGGGTAGTTGCCTTTTTCACGAGCGGCGACCACCGTCCGTGTGGTCCCGAAGTCGATTCCGAAACGGTTGGGTG
>JBATHN010001087.1:0-3320 GCA_049666885.1 Desulfobacterales bacterium | reverse complement strand
CTTTAAGGGCTTCAACTTGCTACTGTCATAAAGATACCACTCATAATTGGTTTGTTTGTCTATCAAAGCTGAAAGCTTTTCCTTTGCCGTCCTCTCAACGGCAAAGGAAAAATAATATTTCCTCTGCGATCTTTGCGTCTCGAGCGAAGCGGGCGGTTTATACTCACCTATCTACCCGCATAGCATAGCTTGGACCAGCCCGCCTGACTCAGCGGGTAGGTTTAAGGAATTAATTAAAAATCCTGGGCTGTTTTAGAGAGCAGCGCAATTTAAACCGCCCTGCCCCTTTGCCTGTCTTCGTTGATGGCCCGTGGTCTCCCAAATAGCGACACGGCAACACCACAATGCCAAAAAAGAAAACCCACAAAATAGAGAGATTCACTGGCCAGACTTGCCCTCGGCAAACTGAGGGCCAGACCAATAATACTACCTCCGAGGAAGCCAACGAAGAGAGCGATCAGAATTGATGAAACGTAAAATTTGAAAGGAACGAGATACCGGCTTGCTGCAGCAAGCAAAAGCACACCAATGCTCCCTGATATTCCGCATGATAGGATGGGTGTTTGTTTTACCAGCGGCAAAACCTGGATTCCTATCGAAACCGCCACAAACCAAGCTCCTATGCTAAAAATCAGCAGCCCAAAACATCGCAGAGCCCTGTAATGTGTTTTTTTGACGAGTGGTACGAGAACGAGGATACCGAAAATCACTCCGGGAAGTAGAAAAAACGCATCATCTGAAATATCGAACCACGAAGCTAAAAAATGTGGTTATCACATAGTATCGAAACCGAACAAGCCTCTGCTTATGATTTCTTCGGCCACCACCTCCGGGACGCTGGTCTCCCATCCGCCACGGCCCTTCTTAATTTGTTCAAGTATGTCTTCCGGCCAGATATGCATGTTGGCGTCGTTGTACCTTTCAACCGGAAGAATCATGTGATTGGCCTGCAGGTAGTAGTAAAAGAATTTGAGAAGTTCGGGCACTGGAAATGTTTCGGCGGTTATGATCTGCTTGGGGTCGTTCGGGTTGCGCATGGGGTATACAAACAACAGGGTTTCGCGATCGAAAAGCGAGGCGAAGGCACCGAGAATCCCGCCTTTCAGACCTTCGTAATAAGCAGCGTCGAACAGAGTGACCAGATTTGGAATTCCAAGTACAAATGCCACTTTTCCCTTTGTGTAGCGGCCCAGGTACGCCCTGACACGAAAAAACCGCAGGTAGTTGGTAACGATGACGGGATAACCTAATAGATTCAAACAGTCCACCCGGTCTAAAATATCCTGCATGTCGAACGTGCCCAGCTTGCGCATCTCGGCAATGGAGATTTCCGGAACCGCCATGGCCATCTTTCCGTCAACACCATGGGTGCGCAAAAATAACGCCATTCCGCCGTTCATCATGTCTTCACTGACGTTTGTAACCGGCTTGAACATGCTGCGCATGACCATCACATCCCTCTTGTAAAACAGTTCGGATGGATGCACCAGCGTTTTACGATCCGTCGCAAAGACCACCGCATCGGACAACTCCATTTCTACCAGTTTCAGCGCCATTAACCGATTATTGACATCTTTAAAGTAGGGACCGGTAAAGCGGATCAAATCTATTTCCAGTCGACCCCACTCAAGATTGTCCCCCAGGGAACGGATGAGTTTTTCAATGTCGGTGAAATAATAAAACGCCCCATAGATCAAGTTGACGCCCAAGATTCCCACGGCTTCCTGCTGCATCAGATTGCTCTCATCCAGCATTCTCACATGCAGGAGAATTTCGCAGGGCTCTGCCCCTGAAGAGAGTTGCAGCTTGATGCCCAGCCAGCCATGACACTCACTCTTCTGGCTGTAGCTTTTGGCGGTAATCGTATCGGCAAAGGCAAAATAGGTGGAATTCTTGGGACGTTTATCTCCGACCCTTTCAAGTACCAGGCGGAACTCCTTTTCGAGCATCTTTTTTACGCGGCTCTCCGTAACATACCGATGGTCTTCCTCTTTGCCGTAGATGGCATCACTGAAGTCCATATCGTAGGCGGAAATGGTTTTGGCGATGGTTCCGGCGGCACCCCCGGCCCTGAAGAAAAAACGAGACACCTCCTGACCGGCCCCTATCTCGGCAATGGTGCCGTATTTGGCCAAATCCATGTTTAAATTGAACGCCTTCTGCATGGTGGTAAGGGGTTCATCAGACATTGTGGATCTCCAGATTCTGTGATCTTTTTCAGCGGGGTTATCAAACCATCCTTATACATATAATCCGATTTGAAACGCTTGGCAACGATCCATCGGTTATCCGTGAATGGGTAATAAATATTGATAAAACACTTAATAGAAATGTTTACCAAGTTTTTTTGAGCATAATCTTAATTAAATAGACTTTTGACCATAATACGTCTGCTAACTTGGAACATTACTCATCGATCTTTCCTAAAAAATCCCATCGCAAACGGTTGACTCCATCGCTTCGCCAAGTCCAGATTTAATCGTAGTATGCGTTCACAGGGCACCGCATCTGCTTTGTTGTCGGGCACTTGAAGTACAAAAGTACGTCTGCGCACCCGACGCCTTGCATCTGCGGCACCCTGTAAACGCATACAAATAAGTGGTTTGAAGCGCATCGGACTTTGCACCCTGTGAACGGTTACTAATCGTATTTACCGAACACGCCCATGAGCATACTCTAAATGAATTTGCAGGTGGATAATATTCCGTGTCTATAGGTGGGTTCGCCTGACATTTCTCAGAAGCGTCTATCTCCTCCCAACCATCCGAACGGTTGCGACTTGACATGTTTTCTAACGAAATTAATATTGTAGAAGTTTTTATTTTTTTCATTCGAACACTTAAGAAATTCAATATGAAAAAACGAACGATACCTACCAATATATTCTTTGCTGTTCTCGTGTATTTCACCAACGGAGCGGTGGGTGGCATCGCCGTGGCCTCAGGTCCATCCTTCGACTGCAGTAAAGCAGCCGGCAGTATTGAACAGATGATATGCAAAGACGACACATTGTCCACGTTGGACCACAAAATGGCCAAGGTTTATGCCGCAGCCTCCAAAAAAGCGGTAAATGAGCTTCCGCCCGTGCTTAAGGCGGAGCAGCGCGGTTGGATCAAGGGGCGGAACGACTGCTGGAAAAGCGAAGACGAGCGCAAATGCGTCGAAGAGAGCTATAGACGCCGCATCGCCGAACTGCAGGCACGCTATCGTTTGGCCCCAGCAAACGGTCCAGTCTGGTATACCTGTGATGGCGACCCGAGAAATGAGGTGGTCGTCACCTTTTTCGAGACCGATCCGCCGACACTGATCGCCGAACGCGG
>JBATHN010001086.1:0-4576 GCA_049666885.1 Desulfobacterales bacterium | reverse complement strand
GAACGGTTAAATATATCTTTGGATGACGCCACGATCTCCGCCCCGGCGTGCTCATAATCGGCGTCCTCGAACCCGCTCGGTTTGCCGGCCTGCTTTTCGATCAAAACCGTATGCCGGTTTTGCTTCATGATCTCCACGCCGGCCGGCGTCATGGCTACGCGATTCTCATCGGCCTTTATTTCTTTTGGTATTCCTACAATCATGGCTATTTTCCTTTGAAATAAAAGGATCAATTTTGGGGCCTCTTGAAGAGAAGACGGCCCTTTGTTGCGTTCAAAGGCGGTTACCTTTGCTGCCGGGTGCCGAGTGATTCAGCAAACCGGCACGCCGCAACTGACACGTCAATGTCAAAAAGTTAAGGGATGCCATTGAAAGTCCCCTTTGAAAAAGGGGGATCGAGGGGGATTTTCAAGCGGTGACAAGAAATCCCCCCTGGCCCCCGTTTTCCAAAAGGGGGGATTTTTAGCCTTAAGTTAATGACATTGACTGACGCGTCATTCTACAACACCTCATCGACGGGGGTGTAATCGAGACCGAAAGCATCGGCCACGGCTTTATAGGTGATCTTCCCGTTGACGACGTTGGCGCCCAGCTTGATTTCGTTGCTCTCCTTCATGGCCGCCTTCCAACCTTTGTTGGCAATCTCGACCGCATACGGCAGGGTGGCATTGGTCAAGGCCATGGTCGATGTTCGCGGCACCGCCCCGGGCATATTGGCCACGCAGTAATGGACCACACCGTCGACCACATATATCGGATCACCGTGGGTCGTGGCTTTCGAGGTCTCGAAGCAGCCTCCCTGGTCGATGGCGACATCCACCAGGACAGAGCCCGGTTTCATGGTTTTGAGCATCTCTCTGGTAATCAACTTGGGCGCCTTGGTGCCTGGAATCAGCACGGCGCCGACGACGACGTCTGCGCTCTTGATGAGTTCCCGGAGAGTCGCCGGACTGGAAAATAAGCCGAAGCAATTGGCCGGCATCACATCGCTCAGGTACCTAAGGCGATCCAGGTTCATGTCCAGGATATACACCTTGGCACCCAGGCCGCAGGCCATCTTGGCCGCGTTGGTGCCGACGATGCCGCCGCCGATAACAACCACATTGCCCGGATCCACTCCCGGCACGCCCCCCAGCAAGACCCCGTGACCGCCCTGGGCCATTTCCAAGTACTTGGCCCCCTGCTGAATCGCCATTCTTCCGGCCACCTCGCTCATCGGGGTCAACAGCGGCAAGGAGCGGTCCGGCTTCTGAATGGTTTCATAAGCAATACAGACACTTTTACTTTTGATAAGGGCCTTGGTCAGTTCTTCCGCCGCTGCCAGATGCAGGTAGGTAAAAACGATCTGGCCTTCCCGGATCAGGTCGTACTCGGGCGGCAGTGGTTCTTTCACGTGCATCACCATGTCGGATCTTTCAAATATTTCACGCGCTGTTGCGACCATCTCGGCACCGGCCTTGATATACGCCGCATCTTCGAAACCGCTGCCGCTGCCGGCACCTTTTTCTACCAGCAACTTGTGGCCGTTGGCGATCATGACCTCGACACCGGCCGGCGTCATACACACACGATTTTCCTCTGTCTTGATTTCTTTTAAAATTCCGACTTTCATTTTGCCTCCTCCTTTTTTGTGGCGGTTGGTTGCAAGAAATACTCTCGCAAAATGGGGTGGACGGTTAAAACCATATAGAGCAAGGAGCTTGCCAACTATCGCTTGGAAATGAAAATGGAATCTAATCGAGGAAGAACAAAAAACGGTTCAATTCAGCTGAAGAGCGTAACATTATGAAATTGTATTAAAAATATAATACAATCCTATCGAGCGGCATCGAATCTCCTTTGAAGCAAACGACAATATTGAGCTCCCAATCATGGATGGGGAGCCACAGATCTTTTTTAAGGTGGAAATAAAACGTTCCAATTTACCGCCACGTTATCGGTAATTGTTTAATATTGATTGGAATATAATTATGGTTCGTATTGTTGCCGATGGTTTACATTGTTGCCATATTTTCTGGTCTTATTTCAGTTTCTTCAACACCTCTACCAATTCCTTTACGGCATCGGCCGATTTCTGAAGGGCCTTCTGCTCGTCGTCGGTGAGGGTGATCTGGATAATCTCCTCTATGCCGTTTTGGCCTAATTTTACCGGAACTCCGATATAGAGATCATGAATGCCGTATTCGCCTTCAAGATATGCCGCGCAGGGGAGGATTTTTTTCTTATCCTTTAAGATAGATTCGGTCATCTCCACGGCAGCGGAGGCAGGCGCGTAATAGGCACTGCCCGTTTTAAGAAGGCTGACGATCTCGGCCCCACCGTTTGCGGTTCTATCGACCAGCGAATCGATCCGTTCCTTGGCCATCAACTCTGTAATCGGAATACCGGCCACTGTGGAATACCGAGGTAGCGGGACCATGGTGTCGCCGTGACCGCCGAGAACAAAAGCATGCGTATTTTCCACGGAAACATTCAACTCCATGGCGATAAAGGCTCTGAAGCGGGCGGAGTCGAGCACGCCGGCCATACCCATTACCCTGTTTTTAGGAAAACCGCTTGTTTCGAAAGCAACGTGGCACATGGCATCCAGGGGATTGCTGACGATAATGAGGGCGGCATTCGGAGACAGCTTGGCCACCTGCCGGGTCACCTCTCTGATGATTCCGGCATTGGTTTTTAAAAGATCATCCCGGCTCATACCCGGTTTTCTCGGGATGCCGGCGGTGATGATGACGACATCAGACCCTTCCGAGGCGTCATACCCGTTGGTGCCGGTCAGGTGGGCATCATGTTTCTCGATCGGTGCCGCCTCGGTCAGGTCGAGGGCCTTGCCCTGGGGAACCCCTTCGACGATGTCGATCAAGACCACATCGCACAGCTCTTTTTCACACAATCGCTGGGCTGCAGTAGCCCCTACATTACCGGCCCCCACCACGGTCACTTTCTTGTCCATAACAAACTCCTTTCTTATTTCCCGTTTTTGCATTCTTCCGAAGCGCTATCTTCGAATGGGATGGGAAACGGGTTACACCAAGAAACTCCACAAAATTCCGGCACATATGGCGGATCCGATCACCCCGGAGGAGTTGCAGGCCATGGCATGCATCAGAAGATAGTTGGTCGGGTCCGCTTTGAGGCCCACCGTGTGGACCTCGCGGGCGGAGCCGGGAACGGCGGACACGCCGGCCGCCCCTAAAAGGGGATTGATTTTTTGCTTCATGAACAGGTTCATGATCTTGCCGAAGAGCACCCCGGAGGCCGTGGCGATGCTGAAGGCCACCGCGCCCAGGAAGAAGATACTCACCGATTTCGGGGTCAGAAAGACGTCGGCCTGGGTGCTGGCGCCGACGGTGAAGCCCAGAAAGATGGTGGCGGTGTCGATGATCGCCGTACGGGCGGTTTGAGCCAGGCGGTCGACCACACCGGATTCCTTCATGAGGTTACCGAAAAAAAACGGGCCCAGCAGCGGAATCGAGGCCGGGGCCAGAAAACAGCAGAGCAACATGCCGGCGGCCGGGAAGAGTAGTTTTTCCACCCGAGAGACATCCCGCATTTCCGGCATGTGGATCCGGCGTTCTTTTTGGGTGGTCAGCAAGCGCATGATTGGCGGCTGAATGATGGGGATCAGGGCCATGTAGGAATACGCCGCAATCGCGATCGGCCCGATCAGGTGGGGTGCCAGTTTGGCGGTCAGAAATATGGAGGTCGGACCGTCGGCCCCGCCGATGATGGCGATCGAACCGGCCTCCTTGGGCAGAAAACCAAGGGCCAGGGCGCTGAGGAGCGTGAAGTAAATTCCCATTTGGGCGGCGGCCCCCAGGAGCATCAAGCGGGGCATCGCCAGCAGAGAGGAAAAGTCGGTCATGGCCCCCAGACCCAGAAACACGATCGAGGGGTAGACGCCGGTGGTGACGCCGAAGTACAGGTAATGCAGCACGCTGTTGGGTTCGTAGATTCCGAGGCCGAAGCCCTTGAAGAACGGAACGTTGCCCACCAGTATGCCGAAGCCGATCGGCAAGAGCAGCAGGGGTTCGTATTCCTTGGCGACGGCGAGGTAGAGAAAAAGCGATCCCACCAGCAGCATGATGATGTTGCGGAAGTCCGCCAGGTAGTAGCCGGTGTTGGATAAAAATTGGATGAGCAGGTCCATGGCACCCCTTCCTTATTGTCTGTCCGGTTGATAGGCCGTCCCGGAAAACCACGGCATCAGTCCCGCCAAACGAAACGGCCGTCTCCGGCCGGAACAATGACCCCGGATTCCCGCAGGCTTCGGATCGACAGATGCACGTGCGGCAGCTCGCCGTTGTTGGCCAGTTCATAGAGATTCGTGAGATCGAACGATTCTCCGAGTTCAGCGACCAGCGGCTTCAAGCGCGCTTGGGCCTCATCGATGTCGAAGGCGGGCGGTTTGGGGACAACAGCCTCTTTCGGCGCAGTTTTAACCGCCTGTTTTGTCACCGAACGCTTTTCGACCCTCTTTTCCAGGAAAGCGGCGATTTGATGCAGCTGCGAGATCACGAGGGATAAAATCGTCAGACCCGCCATGACGATCAGCGCCCCGGCAACTGCCATGACC
>JBATHN010001085.1:0-2197 GCA_049666885.1 Desulfobacterales bacterium | reverse complement strand
GCGACTGGATTTCCATCATTTTGATGCTGGCCATGATCCACAAGAGGCTGATCCCCGAAAATCGGTCCACTCCTCCTCCGGAACTCAAGAAGACGGCCGTGGTGCCGCATAGAATCAACAGCAGGCGAACACCTTTTCCCGGCTGGCCTCGCCCGGACTTGAAGCGCAGGAAAATGATGCCCCAAGTCGTCAGGCACCAGAGAACGACCCAGGACGGCAGCACGGGCAGGTGAGGCACCATGGAGACCAGCAAGGCCCCAATCAAGGCCGGTATGTGTCTATGAACGTTTTTCATCAGAAGTTCATTCCGGGTACCTTAGGGCTCGCGAAAAAATTAGTTGGTGTCCATCCACAAATGGTAAGTTATTTTTGAGCGAGCCCTTAAATTCAGGAGTAAAGGGCTAGGGCCGCCAGGCAGCGTTTTTGGTGGCGTTCCCCGCTGTCCGGTTCGATAACGCGGCCAGGAAGACGAAGACCGTATGTCAGGCGGCCTTGATGGGCCTGCAGTACGGCGTGGCAGAGAAGCGCCAGTTTGCGTTCGGGATCCGGGTCGGCGGCCGCATCCCAGTCCAGCCACGCCGCCGCACCGTCGGTTCCGGCAAATTCTTTGGTGAAAAGCCCCTGGCCCCGGGCGGAGGCTTTCCAAGAAAGGCGTTGCAGGGAATCGCCGGGACGATAGGGTCGCAACCCCTCGAAATCATCGTCCTCGGCACCCCGGTTTTTCCCTTCGCCCTTCCCGCCGTCCGAATGGCGAACCGGCATAATCCCTTCCGCCGCCGGTTTGGGGTACACCAAACACGTCAGGTCCGGCTGAAGGCGGCAGGAAAATTTGAAGAGACCGAGAGGGTAATCCGACACAACCACCACCCCTTCCGGGTCGAGGAGTCCGCGCCGAGATGCCTGAACCCGGATCCGGATCGTGGTCGCGCACCCGGCGGGAAGATCCGTGAGTGCAGTTGATGCCGTCTGACTTTCGAGGGCAAAGCGGACCGCAACCGCTCCCGAGCCGTCGGTGCGCGTATACAACTCGAAGGTCGCCTCTTGACCGGCAAAAACCGGCTCAGCCCGGACGGCCACCAAGGTCAGCGCCACCAGATTGCCGTAACCGTGGAACAGGGAAACAACCCCCACACCTCCGAGCAGAAAACCGAGCAGGAAGCCGAGATTGTTGGCGTAGTTGACCGCGCCTGCCAGGATGCCGGCCACCAGTAGAGCAAACACCAGGCCGAAACGCGTCGGTCGCCATGACAGATGCCTGGTACTGATCGTGAAGGGCAGGACGAAAGTGGAAAATCTCTTCTTCGATCGTCTTAAATCGCCTTGTTGCACCATGATCAGGGAACGGGGACCTGGCTTAGGATCGACTGGAGCTGATCCGAGGTGAAGTAGCGGCTCCCGCCCCGCGCTCGCAGACGGTGGCCGACAACCCAGGGCAGAACCTGCTGCAGGTCCTCCGGCAGCGCGAAGTCTCTTCCGGCAAGATAGGCCCGGGAGCGGGTGGCCGACAGCAAACTGAGTCCGGCCCGCGGAGAGAGTCCCACGTGGAATTCGGGCAACTGGCGCGTAAAATCGAGCAGGTCCTGAAGATAGTCGAACAGGGCGTCGGAGACGTGGACGGCTCTCACCAGCCCCTGAATCATGAGCACGTCTTCGCTGGTCAGAATCGGTTGCAGTTCCTCGAGAGCGCCTCTGGTCTCGCCCATTTGCAACAGGCTTTTCTCGGCCACCCGATTGGGGTAGCCGAGATCGATGCGCATTAAAAAACGGTCCAGTTGGCTCTCGGGCAGTGAAAAGGTACCTGAATGTTCCAGAGGATTCTGGGTGGCGATGACGAAAAACGGCTCTCCCAGCCCGCGGGTTTTACCGTCGACGGTCACCTGTCGCTCGCCCATCGCTTCCAGCAGAGCGCTCTGGGTTTTTGGGGTCGCTCGGTTGATCTCGTCCGCCAGCAGGACCTGCGTAAAAATGGGGCCGGGATGGAACACGAATGTACTGGTTTTGCGCTCGAAAACCGATACACCGAGAAGGTCTCCCGGCAGCATGTCGCTGGTGCACTGAATCCGGCGAAAATTCAGTCCCAGCACCCGGGACAGGACCTTGGCGAGGGTTGTCTTGCCGATACCGGGCAGATCTTCGATAAGAAGATGCCCGCGCGCGAAGAGACAGGTCAGGGCCAGTCGGACCTGCTCTTCTTTTC
>JBATHN010001084.1:0-2148 GCA_049666885.1 Desulfobacterales bacterium | reverse complement strand
GCGCTCGGCGAATCGCTGCCAGCGGCATTTCCGCTGACTGCTGTTTTTCCTGTTGTTGTCCCCGCGGACTTCTTGGCACTTGCGGCGACTGACCGGGTCGATGCAGTTGGCGGTTTATGTTTTGCTTTCTTCTTTCCGGCGGTTTTTGCGCCTGCGCCGGTGGCCTTTGCTGACCTTGCCTTGCTCGATTTAGCAGAACGGGTTGTCTTTTTTGCAGTGGTCGCCGATTTCGATGTCGACTTCCGGTTTGTTTTCTTGGCCGTTTCCGGCTGCGGTTCATCTCCTGGAGCAGGTTTTTCCGGAATGTCTTTAACCATGTGTCCCCCTTCATTGCCTGATTTCCGGTATTTTTGTCAACCGACCCTTTATCATGGCTCCTTTGATTTTGTAAATAATATTTTACCGCAAGACCATGGTTGACCATGAACGTTATTTGTGCTCATTTAGCCCCTGGTGACCGTGCTCGGTGCGCGTCTATTCGGAACGTCACCATCCGATTCTGAACGGACACCGGCAAGTCCAGAAGAAAAACGCCAGGGGGAAAAGATGACTACCGTAACGGTTGAATCTCATGGAAAAGTCGCGCTGCTGCGACTGACAAACCGGGTGACCAACGCGATCGGGCCGGCGCTGGTGGCAGATTTTTCGACCGCGTTGTCGCTTATCGCGACAGATTTCAGGGGATGCGTCCTGGCCGGGGGAACCAAGTTTTTCAGCATCGGGTTGGATCTCCCCGCGCTGGTCCAACTCAACCGTCAGGAGATGAGCCGTTTCTGGAATGATTTCGACCAGGCGGTCCTCGACCTCTATTGCCTGCCGTTGCCGACGGCCGCGGCCATCGCCGGTCATGCCACGGCCGGAGGAACTATTCTGGCGCTGGGCGCGGATTATCGCCTCATCGCAGCGGGCCGAAAACTGATGGGGTTGAACGAGATCAACATCGGTGTTCCGGTGCCGTTTTTGGCGGCTTTGATGCTCAGACAGATCGTGGGCGACCGAACGGCCAGAGACCTTCAATACAAGGGCGAACTGATCCATCCCGAAACGGCCATGAGCGTGGGCTTGGTGGACGACATCGGCCCCGAAGAAAAGATCGAGGCACTGGCGCTCGAGGCGATCGGGGCCCTGGCGGATAAACCGCAGAAGGCATTTGGCCTGATCAAGCGAAATCGCACCGAAGCCGTTTGCCGGCAATTTGAAAGCCGGCGGAGCGAAAAGAAAGAGGAAATGCTCGCGTGC
This sequence comes from Desulfobacterales bacterium, assembly GCA_049666885.1. Taxonomy (GTDB): domain Bacteria; phylum Desulfobacterota; class Desulfobacteria; order Desulfobacterales; family SG8-13; genus JARFQH01. The sequence continues at coordinate 909 of JBATHN010001084.1, read as the reverse complement.
TGGTTTCAACCGGCCGTGCAAGAACTGTTGAAAAAAGCGGCCGAAAAATTTTAGTAAGGATATACAAAATCGATTAAAAAACATTACAAGGGATTAGTTAATGGAAAACATGAGCTTTTTTGAGGGCCTTAATCCGGTGACTCAGGCCTTTTTCGCGACACTTTTTACGTGGTTTTTGACGGCCCTTGGCGCGGGTATTGTCTTTTTTTTCAAGACAATCAACCGCAAGTTGCTCGACGCGATGCTCGGTTTTGCCGCCGGGGTCATGATTGCAGCCAGTTACTGGTCACTGCTGGCACCGGCCATCGAAATGGCCGAAGAGGCCGGCGGGCCATCATGGGTGCCGGCAACGATCGGGTTCTTGGCCGGCGGTGTTTTTCTGTGGCTGATCGATAAAATCTTGCCCCACCTTCACGTCGGCTTTCCGATGGAAGAAGCGGAAGGGATCAGCACCAACTGGCGGCGCAGCGTTTTACTGGTGCTGGCCATTACCATTCACAACATCCCCGAGGGTTTGGCGGTCGGTGTGGCCTTCGGTGCTCTGGCCGCCGATATTCCATCAGCGTCTCTGGCCGGTGCGGTTGCACTGGCCATCGGCATCGGCATACAGAATTTTCCGGAAGGCGCCGCCGTTTCAGTCCCGCTGAGGCGTGAGGGATTCTCGCGGTTCAGGGCTTTCTGGTATGGTCAGCTCTCAGGCGTCGTGGAACCGGTGGCCGGCGTACTGGGGGCGGTCGCCGTAATCGTCATGCGTCCGCTGCTGCCGTATGCCTTGGCCTTTGCGGCCGGTGCGATGATCTTCGTCGTCGTCGAGGAACTGATCCCCGAGTCACAGCTCCAGAAAAATACGGATGCAGCCACGATGGGTGCCATGCTTGGATTTGCCGTCATGATGACCCTCGATGTGGC
>JBATHN010001083.1:0-4837 GCA_049666885.1 Desulfobacterales bacterium | reverse complement strand
GTGGAGATAATTCTGAAAAACTTGATTTCTTAATTGATGAAAACCTTATTGTTATTAATGATCTTGTTCTTGCAGAATTGGTTCCATCTTTAAAAGTTCGCAATCAACGCAAAATTATTAATTTATTATATAATATTATAAAGTTAGAACTTTCTATTAATTGGGATCAAATTATTACGTTCCAATCAAAATGTTTGGAAAATGGTTTAAATGGAATCGGTATTCCTGATTTAATAGTTGCCCAAAACGCAAAACAAAACCGATGTGAAATTTATTCGTTAGATAACCATTTTAATCTCATGAAAAACATTCTAGGGCTCCAGCTATTAGAATAAAATTGGGAAAGGGCGGGGGTATCCCCCGCCCTCTTTTTGTTTACCGACCTTTCTTGTAATGCTCGTTGACCTTCTCCCAGTCGATCACATTGAAAAAGGCCTCGACGTATTCCGGCCGGCGGTTCTGGTATTTCAGGTAGTAGGCGTGCTCCCAAACATCCAGCCCCAGAACCGGTGTTTTACCCTGACTCAAGGGGCTGTCCTGGTTCGGGGTGGTGACAATCTCCAACCGGCCGTTATCCACGACCAGCCATGCCCAGCCGCTGCCGAACAGCAGCGCCGCCGACGTTGAAAATTCTTTCTTGAACGGCTCGAAACCGCCGAACCTCTCCTTGATGGCATCGGCCACCGGTCCACCGAAGGACACTTCCTTTTTCAGAGTCAACCAGAAAAATGAGTGATTGGCATGGCCACCCCCGTGGTTTCTGACGGCGGTTCTGATTTTTTCAGGGACCTTGTCCAATATTTTAAGCAGATCTTCGGCGCTGCAGCCCTTTAGCTCCGAATCATCGCCGATGGCGGCGTTCAGTTTGTCGACATATGTCTGATGATGCTTTGTGTGGTGAATTTCCATGGTTCGCGCATCGATATAAGGTTCCAACGCATCGTATGCGTAGGGTAGTTTGGGTAGTGTGTGTGACATTCTTTTTCTCCTGTATGTTGGAACAGTCCCCCTGGGGACCGGTTCGTCGGGTATCTGAATATGCCGCGCGGCGGCCACCGGCATCCACAAACCCGGATGCGATCGCCATTCCGTTTTCGACTCACGCGGCCATTTAGAATATAACGATGATCTGCCGTCTCTCAAGTCAGAGACTTGCCAGCGGGGCTGGGATGCCTTTTGGGGCCGGTGCCGTTCGGGGAAATCTTGTCGGCATTGCCTATCCGTTTAGCGGAATATTCGGCTCGTATCTTTGAAGATTTTGCCGCGTCCGATTCCGCGAGCAACGATATGGCGCCGGGCAACGGGAGCATCAATTCTGAATTGATTTATTTTTCCGTGGTTTGAATCAAATGCACATCACGTTGCGGAAAAGGAATTTCGATGCCCACTTTTTTGAATGTGGTATAAATATCCCGATTAAGTTGGTTGGTCATCTTGCCTTTGTCGTGAGGTCGGTGAGCCCAGCAGAGTAGATCAAAATCAATGGAAGAGTCGCCCATCCTTCGGAACCTCACTCGCGGCTCAGGTGCATCGGCAACCAAGGGATTTGTCGTGGCCAATCCCAGCAGGATCTCTTCGACAGTATCTATATCTGTTCCGTAAGCCACGCCAACCTCTATGTGCACCCTGAATCGAGGTTTTGGCGCACTTTCATTGATAATCTTGGAGTTGGTCAAAATGTGATTGGGAATCGAAATTTGGACGTCATCGCGGGTGATAATGCGAGTGCTCCGAAGACCGATATCCACCACTTCACCCCGCTCACCTGATTCCAGGACGATATAATCCCCGCCTTTGAAAGGACGATCGGTCAATAGACTCAACCCTCCGAGAATGTTAGCTAACGCTTCGCGGCCGGCAATGGCTACGGCCAAACCGGCAATCCCGGCAGAAGCCAATACGGCATGCACCGGTATGCCCCAGTAATCCGCTACGTTCCATAAAAACACGACCAGAACCGCGATTGTGATCAGGTTCGAAACGATTCGAATCGCATTGGCATCCAAGGATCTAATACGTTTGCGGGTGGATGAAACGACGGATTCTGAAATACCTCTGCCTAAAGACAGTATCGTCCAGCAACTGGAAATATAAAAAACCAGGGCAAAAATACGGTGAGTTATGTCAAGTACATATCCGGACAGGTTAATTTGCGAATTAATGAACCACCACATAACCAGGGATGTGATTGATACGGTGAGTGGAAAAATCGCCTTGGTAAACCAATGACGAGTTTCGGATTCATCATCGGATCGCGAACGTGTCAGGCGGAAAACGATTAAATTAAAAAAGTAGCCGATGCCAAGGACGAATAAAAGGGCCACCCATTTCCATAGGGTCTGTTCTAAAAATATAACTTTAGACCACTTTGGTAAAATATTGATTAAACTACCAGGGATCAATGGTCCCGGAAGGCTGATAAAATCTTCATAGGCGTCAACTGACGCACCGGGCTTGTAAGGCAAGTGTTTGACTCTCTCGTAAAAAGACTTGGCCCGGTTAACCGTGTTGGCACTGAACAAAAAATCTCCTTCGTGCTCACCTTCTGTGATCCGTTTTATGTCGATTTCTGTATAAGGGATCGTCCACTTGTTCAGACTTTCGATTTTCACAGCTTCAAGGCCCGGGATCTCCTCGTTTGGCGGGATTTCAATTCGATCGAGGATTTCTTTAAGTAAAAATGCACTGTCATCTCCTATTTCTCTGACAGAACTCCTGGCAACCGCACTCAGATCCAGACATCGCATCGCACGGGATAATGCTGCCGCGCCTTCTTTGCTTAAATGTCCGGTTTGCAGCTGATCATTATACACCTGGTTCATGTTATTGATAAAGGCCTGAAGGGTGCTTCTCGGGCTGCTTGTGTCGGGAGGTGCCAAGGGGTGACGGGTGATTTCAATGGCAGCGACCGGCAAGGAAAACAGAACCAGGTATATCAGAGATACAAGAGAAAGAATAAATCTCGATACGACAGATTGCACACACAACTCCTTGTTACAATATCCTAATGAGAACGGTCGTTTTTAGCCAGGATGTCTTCCTGGGCTTTTCTTAATTTCTTTATGCGTCGATCGATCACTTCCTGCGGAATTTTTCCCTCTAGTTTACTCGCCTGGGTTCTCGGCCTGTCTTCATATCCGTATATGTCGACATAGGGAAAGGCGAATTCTCTTATAAAATCAACGGATTTCTGGAAGTCTTCTTCGGTCTCTCCGGGAAATCCCGCCATGATGTGGGTGGTTATTTTCAATTGTGGAATTTTGTTTTTCAGATTTCGTATGCAGCGTTTCACATTTTCAATTTTATAAGGTCGTTGCATCAACCGCAGAATTTTATCCGATGCGGATTGCACTGGCACGATGATGTAATCAATTTTGTCGTAATTTGATGTTAACAAAGTTTCCAGTTCGGAGTGGTATTTAATCAGCCACTGGGCATTAAATTCCTTGACAATCAGCTTGTACGCGCCGTCAATTTTAAAAATATCGGTCAACAGCTCAACCACGCTGGTGCCGATGTCGATACCATAGCACCCCGTATCACCGGCAATCAGAGTGAATAATCGATGCCCCTGGCTCAATCCCTTTTTAAACTCCAAGAGTATCTCACCAATGGGTTTACTCTCCAAAGTGCCGGCGGCAAATTTGATAGCACAATAGCTGCAGTTTCCCAAACACCCTCGCGCCAATCTAACGGTGAACAAATCATCCCGGTCATAGTCCGAATCAAGGCGGACATTGAATCTGGTTTTCGTTTCTTTGGTTGATATAGCCGAAAATTCTGAAAATAGTGGATGACTGTAGATTTTGTTCGGTTCAGGTATGTCCCTGAATTTAATGTCCGCCCCGATAAGATCATCAAAATTATCCAGTTCGCGCGGAGACAGGAAATCGATATCTTTATATACCTTGATCATATCCGGACTTATTTTAGATAAACACCCTGCCACTACAATCTTAGAGTTGTTATGGCGATTGTCCCTGTAGTAATTTAAGGCTTGAATGGATTGATTCTCTCTATCTTTAACAAACGCACAGGTGCTGATAACGATTAAATTTGCATGCCGGTAATCTTCGGTAAAGCTGTAACCATTAGATTCCAGATAATTGTATATCTTTTGGGAATCGATGCCTCGACGTGGGCAACCCAGAGCGCAAAGGAAAAAAGTTTTCATCATTATCGTTCACCTCGACGATTCATTGATTTAGGGTCATTGCAAGAAATAATCGCACATTTTACTTGTCTCTTGATTCGTCTACAAGACACAATGTTCTCGTTCATGCGCTGGCTTCATTTCACGGGTACTGTCAGCAAAGGTGCCGCGTTCAAGGTCTGCGCCGTCTCTGAAAGCCGGGTTGCCATCAGTATATGGAAGAGATCATATGAAATCTTGCTCTTAGGATCGCCTCCGTTGATGAAGTACCACCAATCCCTGGGCCTGGTTGCCGAAACGGCATTCGCGGGTCGTTTTGACGAACGCCGTATCTTAATGAAATCTCCGACCAGCCCAAGCGGCGAGTACTCAAACTTGAGACTGCTGGCACGATCCTCTTCGGGCACATCGACAGCCGCAGCAAAAATTTTCGCGATACGTTGAACGGAGCGTGTCTGTATCGAAACAGACTTGGCGATCGGGTCCTGAAGCAGGTTTTAAACGCGGCAGGAAGATATCCTTGCCGTCTGTCGCAACACCCTTGATCTAACAACAGACTTACCCGCTCGTCGTGCGATGGGGCGTAATCGATTATCCAAAACAGAAAGGCATCTTTCTTTTCGGCCGACTGCACGAAATCCAGTATATGCGCATCCCGCAGGGTTCTCACCAAAGCAGTAAATC
>JBATHN010001082.1:0-3824 GCA_049666885.1 Desulfobacterales bacterium | reverse complement strand
CCGGGTGATGGATTGTCCGGTTTTTCGAGCACCCCCAACACCCGGTTATTTTTTCCGAAAACCGGCACGCCGGTATCTTTCAGCCTTTCCGGATCATTTTCTGCCAAGGCGACGATACAGTGCCGGTGGCCGCAAAGAAAATGCCGCCACAGGTCGGCGATACGAAAAAAGTAAATATTGTCTCCGGCGGAGACCAGGTATGCACCGGTCCGGCCGGCTTGGCGAAAAACCAGCTGAAGGTCGGCGCAGGCCCCGAGGCGATTCTCGTTGGCCGTGGCACCGTCGTTGTAAATTGTCAAGGTGATGTCTCGCGGTGCCAGACAAGCCTGCCAGTTTTGGTGCCAGCAGGTAAAATGCTCGTAGAACCTGGCGTTGGTGACGATATGTATGCTCTCGATTCCGGGCAGCCCGATGATCTGGTCCATCAGGTGATCGATTACCGGCCGGCCGCCGACGGGTAACAGCGGCTTGGGGAAATCACGGGTGAGGGGGTACAGACGCGTTGCAAAACCGGCACAGAGCAAGACCGCCATCACTCGCAGCACCCTCCATCGGTCTTATTTCTTGACAATCTGCGTTTCGATCTGACCGGCCAAATTCAGAGCGGAATTCATGGCGTCGTTGACCTTGAACAGCATCACTTTCAGCGTTTTTAATGATGCCGGCGTCGCCACGATTTTTTCCTTGCCGGCAAGCAAATTCTGAAGCCCCGTGGCACGTTCGGCCAGCCCGTTAAGGTTCGAGGCAAAGGCGCCAATTTCCTCGGCCAATTTTTTCCGTTATTCTTCCGGGAAAACGACCCGATTGTTCCCCATTCCTTCTTCCAGAACATCGATGCCGTAATCCTCCGGGTCTGCAATGATTTCGTACATGGTTAATTGTCCTTCCTCATGTTGATCTTTTTTTCATCATAGGTTGAGCAGTTTCCCGCCCAGTGGGATTCACCATTCCCAGTTAAAGAGCCATGACTGGTCTCTAATAATAGTATGATGCATCAACCATCAAATTCCATTTTTAATCCAATGATTTAAAGCAGCCAATCCAAACAATGGCGTATAAAGTATCAGAAATCAGCACTTTATAACCTTTGAACCTTGAACCCTGAACCTGGAACCGATCAGTTTTGGTTCATATTTATCTGAATTTATCCGGTCCCATCTATCCAGACAAGTGTTTTTTATTTTCGCAGGTTGGATTCGTGCGAACATTCGCGTGTCATTTCGTTCTAAAAGACAGAACCGGTCAACCATATGACAGTGATGGTAAATGCGAAGCGTTGCTAATGCGTAGCTCACAATGGTATAATATTAATTTCGTTTTTATGGCCGACAATGGGCACGTAAGTCGCAACCTCAAACAGCGCAAGAATATCCATATTTTTACCCGTTAGTCATCTTGTTTCCGATGACACCATTGACCTGTAAACATGAGAGGGAATCGCATGAAGGAGCTTCATTTTACCCCCACCAACGGTCCCGTCGATGACACCATCGAGCGCCTGATGGATATCGCGGGTGGGATTCAGCATCGCGACATTATCCGTGAAATGATCCTGGCGTCGCTCAAAGCCGGCCAGGAAGACGACCGCAAAGCCGATTTGAAATTAATGAACACGTCCCTGAAAGAGATGCGGTTCACAACCAAGGTTTTCGGACCGTATCGCCATAAAAAAAAGGTGACCGTGTTCGGATCGGCACGGATAAAACCCGAGGAACCCCTGTACGTGATGGCCCGGGTACTGGGCCGCGAACTGGTCGCGGCGGATTACATGGTGATAACGGGCGGCGGCCCCGGGATCATGCAGGCGGTAAACGAAGGGGCGGGACCTGAGTCTTCATTCGGCGTCAACATTCGCCTGCCATTCGAACAGAAACCCAATCCGGTCATCGCGGGCAATCCCCGCCACATCATGTACAAATACTTTTTCAACCGCAAGGTGGCCTTCTTGAAGGAAGCCCATGCCGTCGCTCTTTTCCCGGGCGGTTTCGGAACCCTGGATGAGGCCATGGAAAGCCTCACTCTGGTGCAAACCGGAAAACGCTATTCCCTGCCGCTCATCCTGATCGATGAACCGGGAGGAAGATACTGGTCCCAGTGCCTGGATTTTTTCGAAAGGGAATTGCTGAAACGCCAACTTATCAGTGCGTCCGACTTCAACCACATAGAAATGGTCGATTCGGTCTCAAAAGCTGTCGAGCGGATCAACCATTTCTATCGCCGCTATCACAGCCTGCGATATGTCAACGACCGCCTCGTGATTCGCCTGAATTCACCCATTGAACCACGAATCGTCGAAGACTTGCGGCATCAATTCGCCGGTATTCTAAAACCCGGCGGTAAAATGGTGCTCTCAAAAGCCCTCCCCGAAGAGAAAGACGAACCGGAAATAGCTCACCTCCAGCGACTGGTGATTGACTTTAAACAGGATGATTTCGGTGCATTGAGGAAACTCATCGACAGTCTCAACGACTGTTAAGGCTTTGATAGAGACAACCCTTTTTGAAAGGGCACCCTCGGCTCATGGCTCTTGTCCCAGCGCTTTATGATCGATGAGGACAAACCTCGGACGGTAATCGTCTGCATTTTGATAAACGGCGTTGGGATTGCGGATGTGATTCAGGTTGTAGGAGATCAGCAAGCGGTCTCGCGGCGACAGGTGTGGATGCGCCAAAGCATTATAGGCCACGATGTCACCTTTTGCTTCCGGCGGGCGGAAGAGGAATGACCTCAGGGACCAGGGACCGATGGGCGATGGCGAAACGTAGGCAACGATGGCGCTGTCGAAGGGGTTCCGGTTGTCGGAAGTGATCAAAACATAGCGACCGCCGGTCTTGAATACGCTGAACTGCAGCGCAACACCTGAAAAAAGTCGTTCTGACGCCAGCGGGTCGACAGTCCATCCTTCTCCACTCCAGAACTCCCAGGCATCGTCGAGGCGCCCGGAACTTGCCTTGGCAACGTGCACATACTTGGCACTCTGCAAATCTTCGACGCCGTAGATATACGTCCCATCGGCATCTTCTAAAATTGCCGCGCCGTAGATCACTCGATTGTCAGCTACTGCAGCTGTGATCTTCTCTAATCGCAACTCCGGCAGGGAAAAGGTCCCGATGTCGGTGCCGCTCCAACGCCAGTCCCACATCCCCTGTCCAGTGGCGGTGAACCGGGGCAAAAATACGAGTAGCCGGTTTCCCTCGACCAGGCCGTCCGTGGGCCAGTACCATGAACCTCTCTCTTGCGGCGTGACGAAAGCCTGGGGAGAAGCCGCGGTACCGCCGTGCAATGTCACAAGGGTGTCACCGCTTTGGACCACAAAGGTGTTCCGAACCATCGGAGCCGCACATGGACGGCTGCGGTCCGGCCGGACCGTCCCGAGAAAGGTATCTCCGAAAAGCCACAGAATGCGGCCGTCCGGCAGGGCCACCGACCGGGTGCCGTCGCCGCCGGTCCAACCACCGTCGCGGCGCGTGAAGAGGTCATTGTAGAACCGGTCAGGCGCGGACTGGAGAAAGTGGCCAATATTCTCGTTGCGCCGCCCGGCGTCAAGTCGGTCGGGAGAGGCGGTCGGCCGGGCGCAGCCTGCGACAGTCCAGAAAATCCCCAGTAAAAAAACCAGCAGAACGGCTGCGCGGACAGCCCGCCGGAATTTCTCCCCGTCGGCATACCGATGTGAGGGGGCCAGCGACTGCAATTGCTGCTCCTGGCTATAGTGAATGTCAGAAATTTATTCCGATTGGGGATTTTGTAGTTTCGCGCACACCCTCCAATTGGAACATATTTATGACAACAGCTATAATATGCGATGGAATGTCTGTTGTTCCGCG
>JBATHN010001081.1:0-3110 GCA_049666885.1 Desulfobacterales bacterium | reverse complement strand
ATGTTGAACCCAGAACGCGGAACCAATCAATAGGATTTTCAAGCGCCGTGGCGGCCGGATGGGCCATGATCATTTAGCACGAAAATAGAATTTGGGCAGATCGCATTCCTGACATAACCGGCCCAATCACGCCGCGGCGGGACTTAACGGGCTCAACGGACACAACCACATATGGTGGGCATCTGCAATCGGTCCTAACAGTGACTTGCACTCCTGCGGCGGTTCCGATATAAATTAAAAGTGCCCGGCCCGTCAGCTGTGGCCGATGATGACACTCTTTTTCCCGGGAGGTTCCCATGTTGAGTTTCAACCTGACGGCCGAGCAGGAGGCCCTGCGGCAAAAGGCCCGCGAATTTGCGCTGAATGAGGTTCTGCCGGCCGCCTGGCGCTTCGATGAAAAAGACGAGTTGCCGCTCTTCGTCCTGCACAAGGCCTTCGACGCCGGACTGATGAATACCGACATTCCGAAAGCGTACGGCGGCAAAGGATTGGGAATGCTGGAAAGCGCCCTGTTGACCGAAGAGATCGCCGCCGCCTGCCCCGGCCTGGCGACATCGATCTTCGACAACTCCCTGGGGATGGAACCGATCATCCTGTCGAAAAACGATGCCCCCAAGAAGAAATACCTGCCCGAGATCGCAGAGAGCTTCAAGTTGATCTGTTTTGCCACCTCCGAGCCGACGATGGGCTCGGACGTCTCCGGAATTCGCTGTCGGGCGGAAAAAGACGGTACGGGCTACCGCCTCAACGGCACCAAGTACTGGATCACCAACGGCGGGATCGCAGACTACATGACCGTTTTTGCGACGGTGGACCCGGCATCCAAACACGCCGGCATCTGTGCTTTTCTGGTGGAAAAAGACTGGGAAGGCGTTTCGGCCGGCCGTCCCATACCGAAAATGGGGCAACGCTGCTCCAACACGGTTGGATTGAACTTCAAGGACGTGCGGGTTCCGTCCGAAAACATTCTGGCACATCCCGGAGAGGGGTTTGCCTTGGCCATGAAAACTTTCGGCCGGACCCGTTCGATCATCGGTGCCTTTGCCGTCGGAGCCGCCCGCAGTGCCATGGAATACGCTTTAGACTACGCCAAGAAGCGCCGGGCCTTTGGGATGGAAATATCGAATTTTCAGGCGATCCAGTTCAAACTCGCCGAAATGTACCAGAAGGTGGAAACCGCGCGCCTGCTCACGTGGAAGGCGGCCGTGGAGGCCGACGGCGGACAGGACCCGACGATATCGGCGTCGGTCGCCAAATTTTACGCCAGTGAGGCCGCCATGGAGGTCGCAGAGGAGGCTCTGCAGGTTTTCGGCGGCTACGGCTATACCCGGTTTTTCCCGATTGAAAAGCTGCTGCGGGACATCCGCCTGCTAAAAATTTACGAAGGCACCAGTGAGGTTCAAAGGATCATCGTATCGGGTTTTGTTCTGAACCATTACCGGCCGGTCATGCCGCCGCTGGAGGATCTGCCGATCATTCGGGACAAGGACCCGGAGGAGTTGGCGGCACTGAAGCAGAGCGACCAAAAGGTCTGGCGCTGCCGGATCTGCGGTCATGTCCATTACGCCGCAGACCCCCCGGAGGTTTGCCCGTATTGCTTTTTCCCGGGAATGGCTTTCAAGGAGATGTGAGGGTCGTTTTTACCATGAATTACAGCGGTCCACATACCGGCATCATCCCGCTTCGAACGAGACTCGGCGGGTGCCTGTCCTGCGGCACGACCCTGAAAATGGGTCTGCGCCGCTACTGCTCAATCGAGTGCCGACAACGTCTGCGCCGCACACTGAACATCCGAACCGGTCTGCTCAAAGCCCTCAACACCCGTTTCGCCACCTTCTATTTTACTGCGGAAATGATCCTGCTGGATGTGATGCCGTTCGGTGCCGCAGAAATTTTCAGCTTCATTTACCCCCGTTCGACCAGATTGAAACCGGCCACGGATTTCTGCCGCATGGCCAATATGCTCGGAAACGTCTGGTGGGCCGAAAAGCGCCGGACCAACCGGCATTACCTGGCATCACGCCTGGTTCTCGAGAAGGCCCGTCGCGATGCCACCGACAGAGAGTCGGTCAAACCCCTCGAGATCAGAATTCCGAGTGTCAAAAACGTGTCACTGATCCGTTTGAAGCTCGGTAAGTCCGTCTTGAATTCACCCGAACTCTTTAGAGTCATCAAAACGGCCTATCGCCAGCAGGCATTGAAACACCATCCGGACCGCGGCGGGGATGCCGACTCCTTCAGAAAAATCCATCAGGCCTATGAGGAACTCCTCAACTGGGCCGAAAACCCCTCCTTCGTGAGACGCCGCGGCTTCCCCGACAAGTGGTTTTACGACAGCACGACCAACCGTTGGGTTCAGCCAACGTCGCACCGCGCTTGAAACACCCGAACGACACGAAGAATTTTTTTTACAAGTTCGGGTATTCCGGATCCTGATCAGTAGGGTATGCCGTTTCCATTGGTAGTAACCTTTGAACCCTTATATTAAACTTAACGGTAAGATACCCAATAGAAAGGTCACTTTTAATGCACCGGTAGCCGGACGGAATACATTGGCGGGCAAATGGTAGGTCAATTTTGAGCGAGCCCTTGGCCCGCAGGCACCTAGTCCAAGGGCTCGTTTTTGATCAGGGTCTCGATGATTTGCGGAAGGTACTCCTCGGCCTTGCTGACATGAAAGCGGCAGGCGCCGGCCCCCGGATGCCCCCCGCCCTCGAAACGCGAGAGCAGCATCCCAACGTTCACCTTGCACGTGCGGTTGAAAATGCTGTGCCCCACGTTGACCGCAATTTTATCGACATTCTTGGCGTCGTAGCGGATGCGAACGTGTGCGAAAGCCTCGGGAAAAAGAGAATACACCAGAAACCGGTTGCCGGCCGGCGCTTTGCCGAGGGGCCTGAAATCGGTGATGGCCACCTGCCCCTGCACACGGGTGTGCTCCTCTAAACGCTTGCGGTAGATCTTGTTCTCCGCGATGATTCCGTCGCAGCGCTGCCGCACCTCGGGATCCGACAGAACGGAACGAATATCCAAATTCCGCAACAACGCCACCAGACGATTCCAATAGGGCTCATCCGGTTCATCCTGGTTCAATATTGTCATCGAGAGCA
>JBATHN010001080.1:0-2247 GCA_049666885.1 Desulfobacterales bacterium | reverse complement strand
ATTTTAGGGTGTGCCGTAAACTCCGGCTCCGCATTCAGAAAGATGTTGAGTTGAAGGATTACAGATATTTTCTCGCCTTCTTTCAAACAAGCCCGTGCAGCAACCAAAGCATTTAAGGTTGCCAGACATACAGCATCCCGATGGGATTCTAAGGGGTCACTGGCTCGGATTTTACCAGAATAAATAAGTATCCCGGCTTTTCGAGGCGTCATACCCTAAGTATAAATCAGGTCTGCGTGCCGAACTGCAGGCTAATACTTACCTTGCGGGATAGGTTGTTCAATATTCTGGCTCATTTACGGTAGACCTCCACCATTTTTACGATCCGACCTGCGGCCGCGACTGCCGCACCGTGGTCCTGTGAAAAGTTTAGCCGGATGCTGTCACTTAAACCGGGAGCAAATTCTGTTCCAGGCGTTACTGTCACACCTGCCTGATGGCGAAGCAGCCGTACAAATGTATATGGTTCAACATCAAGGGGCGGCAGTTGCGGGAAAAGATAGCTCCCGGCTTGCGGAGTTGCTGTCAGAAAATCAGCGGCCCTGAAAACTTTCAGTAATTCATCTCGTATCGCTTCATGTTCACGAATACGTTTTTCCATCCAACCTGGAGGTTCCAGAAACCAAGTATCAAGCGCCGCTTGATTGTATCCTGCTGCCCGTAGAGAAACGATCGCTTGAAGACGTTCCATTCGATCAATCAATCTGGATGCACCGAATGCAGTTCCAAGACGGAACCCACTGAGAGACTCGGTCTTCGATGGGCCCATGATAGTGATAAGATTTTCCGGCTGTGTATCACAGGCGCGAAGATGCATATAAACCTCACCGCTGTATAGCAGCCGAGAGTACAGTTGATCCACGATTAATGTTACACTATGTGCTGCCGCGAGTGCTGAAATTGTGGAGATTGAGCCGATTGAATATACCAGACCTGTAGGATTGTTAGGAGTCGAAAAGACAAAGACCTTCGTACCGCTTTTAAATGCGGCTTCAATTCGATTAAGATCTGGACCATTTTCAGACGGAGGTCCCTGGTAGTACAGAGGAATGGGTACAATTTCACCACCGAGGAACTTAACAAGTTTGCGGTTAGCAAAATAGTCGGGCTCAACCACAGCAACTTTCGTCCCTGAAGTGACTGTCGCACCGAGAGCCAAAAACAGCGCGCCTTGAGTTCCGGGTGTTATTATCAATTCGCTACATGCTGAAATTGGTCGGCCTGTAAACGTGCCAAGGCGATCGGCCAGTCCCTCGCGGATCTGGGCCGCACCGCGATACTCAGTGTACGCTTGCTGCCCACCTTTCTCAAAGCCATCTTTCCAAGCCTCTGGTGATCCAGGTGTTGGCGGAAATGCATCTACATCCCCGTGCGAGAAGTCAACCGGAATCCCGTCAAATTTATCGCCGCGCATAATGGCATTGAGGTCGCCTATCTCTTGTCGAACCTCTTGACCAGGAGCATTATCTGTCTCAAGAGCTCTAAATTTTTCATCAAGTGTCATCATCTCATTCTCCAATCATTAAACCCGCCTTATAACCTCAGCCACAGAACACCAGATACACATAACGGGGCGGCGAAGCGCAACCGCTTATCAGTATGAATAGATAGAAAAGCTTTCCATGATATCAGTCGTAATAGATGTCTCTATTTTCACAATATCAGAATATTATATTGCATAGATGGAAAATCGATTCAGCCTATATATTGTGTTTAGCCAATAATTGCAAAATTCCAGATTTATTGAGATAACCCCCATCCCATTATAAATGCAGATACCGTTTTTTGCCTTCAACGATCCACCCGTTCCTTCAATTCCTTGCCCGCCTTGAAAAAAGGTAATTTTTTCGGTTTGATCTTAACCTTCTCGCCGGTTTTGGGGTTTCGCCCGGTGTATCCACCGTATTTTTTAACAAAAAAGGAACAAAGACCCCGGATTTCAACACGTTCCCCTTTTGCCAATGCGTCGGCCATTTTATCGAAAAAAAGGTTAATGACAGTTTCAGCTTCCGATTTGGACAAGTTGTTTGAATCTTTCAATGCCTGGATGAGTTCGACCTTGTTCATTCGTTCGACGCTCCTGGGGATTTGTACGATTTTGAATTGGAAGGGCAGGGATTGTTGGCAGGATAAACCTTTAAGGAAAATTCTGTCAAGAAATTAATTGGTTATGCAGGGAAAAGGTTCAATAGTGTCGTCGATTTGGGGAGGTTGCAGAGAAAAAACCTGAAATTGATGCTGAAATCC
>JBATHN010001079.1:0-6727 GCA_049666885.1 Desulfobacterales bacterium | reverse complement strand
GGGGTGGTACCGAGCCCGATTTGAATGGTGGAGCCGTCGTCCACCAAACGCGCAATGTGCTTGGCGATGATGTTGGCCTGCTGCGAGTCCGCCGTTGCCCCGATGGTGAGAAGCTCTTCGTCGTGTTCCACGATCACGTCGACATAGTTGACGTGCACGAAACTGCGCCCCAGGGTCCGCGGCATATTGGAATTGACCTGCGCAATGACGATGTCGGCCGATTGGGCAGCCGCTAGAGTGATGTCAACCGATACTCCTAGACTCATCCATCCGAAATCGTCCGGTGGTGAAACCTGTATCAGGGCGACGTGAATCGGCAGCCGGCGACTCTTGAAAAGTCGCGGCACTGCGGAAAGATGCAGGGGAGTGATGAACCGCTTGTTTCTGGCCAGGCCGCGCGGTTTGGCCGAACCGGCGTAAAAAAAACGGATGTTCAACGCCTCATTCTGTGATTTGTTGGCAATCAGGGACAGCGGTGTACTTTCATATGCCATCAGACGCACAATCTCGAGATCCGTCAGACGTTCCAGATCTTCCGACAGAGCCCGAACCAGATGCTGCGGTTCTCCCGAAGAAGCACCGATAAACACCCGCTGGCCTGGACGAATCACTCCCATGGCCTCCCGGGCCGTTCGTTTGCGCTGGATGTAATTGTCCGCCCAATAACCGAGTGCCTTCTCCATAAAATCCAATCGCTCCCTGACGGTCGGCAGTTTCCTTCATTCGACTTTATTATGAGATTTATCCCAATTGTCAACTCCTAATGTATCCGCCACCACGAATCAAGGAAAACATGAATTGCGGCTGTTCCAAATCATATCCTCAACGACTGTCTTGGTTAAAAAATACCTTCGCATCACCGGTAATATCTTATCAATTCGTTGGGTCGTTTGTTGTCTAATATGGTCGAATATAAAGGATTAATTCTTGACTCCGGCCTCTCTTTTACCTATAGTCCGGTGTTTAATGAACAATTTTCAATTTTTGAATGAATTCAATTCACTCCAAGGGTGTGCCTCGAAATGAAAATACTCATGACGCTGGCCCGCATCATCGACACAACTAACGAGTGGATCGGTCGGGGGGTCGCTTGGGTGAGCCTCGGTTTGGTTCTGGTGGTTTTCACCGATGTCGTGATGCGCTACCTTTTCAATATCAGTTTCGTTTTCACCCAGGAACTCGAGTGGCACCTGTTCGCCTTTATCTTTCTGATCGGAGCCGGCTACACACTTCTGAAAGACGGCCACGTGCGGGTCGACATCATCTATCAGCGCCTGACAGTAAAAGGCCGCGCCTGGATCAATCTGATCGGAGTTCTGTTTTTTCTGTTTCCCGGCTGCATCATGATCATCCTGACGTCCTGGAATTTTGCGGAGAATTCCTACGCCATGATGGAAGGGTCCCCGGATCCCGGCGGCATACCGTACCGCTATGTCGTCAAAGGTCTGATCCCGTTCGGATTCAGCCTTCTCTGCCTTCAAGGATTGTCGCTCGGCATTCACAGCCTGCTTCAACTCCTCGGGATCGAATCGGTCAAGGAGGAGGGCGCCTGATGGCATACCTCCCGGCATGGATGTTCCTGGCGCTGACGATTGTGCTGATGGCCGGCTTCCCGGTCACCTTCACCCTGATGGGGACCGCCTTGGTGTTCGGTCTGATCGGCTTCGGCTGGTCGTTCTTCAGCCTGCTGCCCCTGCGGATCTGGGGCGTGATGACCAACATCACCCTGATCGCCGTTCCCCTGTTTGTTTTTATGGGTGTCATGCTGGAGCGCTCCGGCCTGGCTGAGGATCTGCTCGACACCATGGGTCTTTTGTTCGGCCGTCTGCGCGGCGGGCTGGCCATATCCGTCGTCGTGGTCGGCGCCCTGCTCGGCGCATCGACTGGGATAGTCGGCGCCACGGTGGTCACCATGGGCCTTCTGGCAGTGCCGACCATGCTGCGGCGCGGCTATCAGAAGGAGCTGGCCACCGGAACGGTGGCGGCTTCCGGCACTTTAGGACAGATCATACCGCCCAGTATCGTCCTGGTGCTTATCGGCGATATCGTGGGGGTTCCCGTCGGTGATCTTTTCATGGGCGCCGTCCTGCCGGGCATGGTCCTGGTCGGATTGTTCATCCTCTACATTCTGATCATCGCGATCCTCAAACCGAAGTATGCCCCGGCCATCCCCCGGGCGGAGCTGGCCGCCATTTCCACGAAACAAATGACTGTAAGGGTCATGAAGGCGCTGGTGCCACCCCTGGCGCTGATGCTCTTCGTCCTGGGATCGATTTTCGCAGGCATCGCTTCGCCGACAGAAGCAGCTGCCGTGGGGGCCGTCGGTGCAACCGGGTTGACGATCGCCAATCGAAAGTTCAACCTGACCATCTTGCGCGAAGTGATGCAGACCACCGTCAGGTTGACCTGCATGGTCTTCATTATCTTATGCGGCGCAGCCGCCTTCGGTCTGGTTTTTCGCGGCCTGGGGGGTGATGGTCTCGTGCGCGAATTCCTCGGGGGTCTGGCCGCCAAGTATTCTCACAATGTGGTTCTGGCCATCGTCATGGGGCTGATTTTTTGCATCGGTTTCTTCCTCGACTTCATCGAAATCACGTTCATCCACGTGCCGGTGCTGGCGCCCATAATGATCGACTTCGGCTACGATCCGCTCTGGTTCTGCGTTTTAATCGCAGTCAATCTGCAAACCTCGTTTTTGACACCACCGTTCGGTTTTTCACTGTTCTACCTGAAAGCGGTGACACCGCCCGAAATATCCACCGGTCACATATACCGCGGCATCATCCCGTTTGTCTTATTCCAGCTCATCGGCCTGCTGATCATCGTCTTCTTCCCGAAGCTGGCCACCTGGCTGCCGCATGTCATTTTTGGATCTTGACCTCTTGGTCGCCGGGCTATATGGACGACTTAGAAAACAAAAGCTTTTACGAAAAGGTGTCGTTTTTTCGATAAGACTTGAATTTTCGGCTCGGTGTCACCTTCGGATTGAACCTGGTCGGTAAAGGCGGCGGAGTATATCTCGCGCGGATTCCGTTGTGCAATCTCACCATTGACAGAAGGAGGATACAGATGAAACGACGTGATTTTCTGAGAAAAGCCAGTATCGGCGCTGCGGCAGCCGTGGCGGCCATTGCCGGAATTTTAGGATGCGGCAAAAAAGAAGAAGAAGAAAAGAAGGAAGCGGCAGCCCCGGCGGTCATCACTGAAAAGAAATATGAATGGAAAATGGTGACCACCTGGCCGCCCAAACTGCCGGTGCTTCAGGATGGCTGCGAACGCCTGGCCAAACGGATGGAAGAGGTCAGTGACGGCCGTCTCAAGATTCAGGTGTTTGCTGCCGGTGAACTCGTTCCGCCCTTGGAAAGCTTCCAGGCCGTTTCCGACGGCACGGTGGAGGCGGGCAGCGGCGCCAGCTATTACTGGGCCGGCAAGGAACCGGCCACCCAGTGGTTTTCGGCGGTTCCCTTCGGCATGAACGCCCAGGGCATGGCGGCCTGGTTCCACGGCGGTGACGGACTGAAACTCTGGGAGGAGTGCTACGCGCCGTTCAACCTGGTGCCGCGGCCGGGCGGGTCGACCGGAGTTCAGATGGGCGGTTGGTTCAATAAGAAGATCAATACCATCGACGACTTCAAAGGGCTCAAGATGCGCATCCCGGGCTTGGGCGGCAAGGTGGTGGCCAAGGCCGGCGGAACGGTGGTCCTGACGGCCGGCGGGGAAATCTTCACCAACCTGGAGCGCGGCGTGATCGACGCCACCGAGTGGGTCGGCCCGCTGCACGATCTGCGGATGGGATTCTATCAGGCCGCGAAATACTACTACTACCCCGGCTGGCACGAACCGGGAACATACTTGGAATACTTCTTCAACAAGAAGGCCTATGAGTCGCTTCCGAAAGACCTGCAGCACATGCTCGATGCGATCTGCATGGAAAACGAACTCTGGGTCCTCTCCCAGTTCGAAGCCCGCAACGGCGCTGCCCTTCAGGAACTGATCACCAAACACAACGTGGAGTTGATCCAGTTTCCGGAAGAGGTCCTCAACTCCCTGCGTAAAATGTCACAGGAGGTCGTGGCGGAAGAAGCCCAAAAAACACCCATGGCAACCAAAGTCAATGCGTCTTTTAAAGCCTTTCAGAAAGTGGCCGGTGCCTGGGGTTCTGTATCGGAAAAGGCCTACTATGACATCATTTCACCCCAAGAGCCGGCGTAGAATTTCATCGCGCGGTTATTCGGCAGCTCTAACCTGAGTCTTCGCCAGGGTCCTGCCTTGATTTGCTCTCTATACAGCCGGCCAGCTGGCCGGCTGTATAGAAGGACGGTGCGTTTATGATTCCGGAAATCAATAAAATCCTCTATGCAACAGATTTGTCGGAAAACGCCCGATTCGCATTCGGATATGCCGCGAGTCTGGCCAACCGGTACAACGCGCAGGTCACGATCCTGCACGTCCTGGAGGAACTGTCACCGACCACCATGCTCTTGATCGGCGATATCGTCGGTGAAAAACGCTTGTCGTCCCTCAGAAGTGAAAAGGAGCAGGAGGTCATCGCTTCCATTCAAAAGCGTTTGGAAGATTTCGCGGCGACATTCTGCCGTGAAACGCCGCAGTGCCCCTTCACCGTGAATCAGATCATCGTGGAAACCGGGCATCCGGTGGGCCGCATTATTGCAACTGCAGAAAAAATCGACGCCGATATGATCGTCATGGGATCTCACGGACAGGGAATGTTGGAGCAGGTGGTGATCGGCAGCACATCGCGCCGGGTCCTGAGGCGCTGCAAGAAACCGGTACTGGTCATCCGCCTGCCGGAAAACGGGCCATCCGACCAATAGAACGAAACCGGTAATACGGAGCCGATCAGCTTTTGGACATTGTCATTTGGAATTTATTTGTATTTTGGTGCTTGTGTTTTGGTATTTGTTATTTTACCCGGGGTAATCTGCAGGACTCTCATTTTCAACGACACTGCAGTGGCTCGATGGGCCAACCGACAAGCCTTGATCTCCGGGACTCTCTGAAGGTCTATCCAGTGGAATCTCCTGGACTTTTTCCAGCTTGCGTGAAATGACCCGCGTTCGAACCTGAGCGCTGTCGATGGTGTTGCTGGCCTCCTGAAGTTTTTTCTTGGTCCTGGCCAGCACGTCGCCGAACTTTCCAAACTCGGTCTTGACCATCCCCAGGAGCTGCCACACTTCGCTGGAGCGTTTTTCGACCGCAAGGGTTCTGAACCCCATCTGCAGGCTGTTGAGCAGCGCCGCTAGCGTCGTCGGACCGGCGATCACCACGCGGTATTCACGCTGCAGAAAATCGCACAGCCCCGGTCTTCGAAGCACCTCGGCATACAACCCTTCGACCGGCAGAAACAGGATACCGAAATCGGTCGTGTGCGGCGGGTCGATGTATTTTTCGCGGATGAATTTGGCCTCGGCTTTGATACGCGTCTCCAGGCTGTGGATCGATTTTTCAGCCTGCTCCTTTTCGGCGGCCTCCTGGGCATCCACCAGCCGCTGATAATCCTCCTGGGGAAACTTCGCATCGATCGGCAGCCACACCACCTGGGATCGGTCGTCACCCGATCCCGGCAGGCGCACCGCGTATTCGACCCGCTCGGCGCCGTTCTTGCGAGTGGCGACATTGACACCGTACTGTTCCGGTGTCAGGATCTGTTCGAGGATGGCACCGAGTCTGATTTCACCCCAGGTGCCGCGGGTCTTGACGTTCGTGAGCACCTTTTTCAGGTCACCAACCCCCACAGCCAGGTTGCGCATCTCGCCCAATCCCTTGTAGACCTGTTCCAGACGTTCCCCGACCTGCCTGAAGGATTCCCCCAGGCGCTTTTCCAGGGTGTCGTGCAATTTTTCGTCCACCGTGACCCGCATCTGTTCCAGTTTAAGGCTGTTATCCTGCTGCAGATCGCGCAGCCGGTTCTCAACGGAGCGGCGCAGGGCCTCGAACTTTTCCTCGTGCAACCGGGTCATGTCCATCAGTTGTTTTGAAAACGAATCGAGCTGATTCTTTTGCATGCCGGCGTTTTCCGCCATGCGCATGAGCAGCGAATCGCCGGAATCCCTTACCGCACCGCGCAGTTCTTCACGAATCAGCCTGGCGTTGCCGGCAGCCTCCTGCCGGCTGCGGTCGGCCTCGTCTCTGACAGCCTCTTCCAGGTGATTCAGGCGTTGATCGGAACCGGCCAGGCGCTCCCTCAGCACCGAAAAGCCGTTGGCAGGCAGGCGCCCCGATATCCGGACCACCACCAGCAAGATCACCACCACCAGCAGCACCATCACTCCCAGAAGCAGTTCGATCCGCCAGATGCGCAGCAGGCCGATCGCCGATTGAAGTAAAAGATCCATGGCGGTTCACCTCATCCTTTCCAAAAGCCATCGGAAGGTTCTATGGGTCATAAACACAACATGTTGTATTTTTTAGTAATGGAGTATACAAAAGAGGGGGATGAGCGTCAAGGATCGAAACCACTGCTCCTCACAAACGCTCATGGCCCTTGGGACCCCCACGGTGCAAAATAATCGGTTAAGTCGGTTGAGTCAGTGAAGGACATTGTCGATTTTATCAAATCAACGCTCAAAACCTCAAGATTGCCACGATGCCTAAGACCGACGCGCCGGAGCCTGGATGAGCCGTTGCGAACAGCGTCTGACTGTCTGAGTCGCCTTGGGATCTTGGACCGGACCCATCACCGTAGAGCATGGACGGTACGAACTTT
>JBATHN010001078.1:0-2448 GCA_049666885.1 Desulfobacterales bacterium | reverse complement strand
GCTCACTAAGAACTTGCTGGTTACCATCGTCGGCGGCATGACGGCTTTTGTTCTGTGGCAGTGGGTTTTAAAGGCAGGCTGGATTTAGGTCTTAAAAATTGCGTTCTTCTGCAGCTTGATTACCCTAAGGAAAAGGTGGGGGTCAGGGTCGAACCTTCGGTTGGGGAAACATCCTTAAATCGCTGCAACCGCTTTGGCTTCCCAACTCACAGGCCCTTTGGAGGGCGGCTTCCATTTCCTTCGGTTCGTGCTGGAGATAGAAGGCAAGCGCCTTGATTTCGAAGATATCCGGCCAGTTCGGATATTTCTGTTGCAAACGATCCAGGTAGATGACCGCCGTTCGCAGCGACTGCATACGAATCAGCCGATAGGCCTCAGCGATGTCGTGTCCCGGAAGCAGTTCATTTGAAATAACCGGTTCCATTTCCTCACGGTATGATTGCGTAGAGACTTTCTTTTCCAACTGCAGGTTTTCGATCTGGGCCTCGATGAAATCAGACGGCTTAATGACGAGTTTGATCCGCACCGAACAGATTGGTTGATTCTCCATCATCGACCAGTTTTCCTGCAGCGTTATGGAAGTGAGGTTGTCGGCTGTCATGTTGATGACTTCCGGCCTCTTTTTCCCGAAAATCTCGATCAGTTCTTTTTGCGAAAAGTACCTGGCGGCTGCCTGAACTGCAGAGCGCTTGGCCGCAAAGACGGCCAGTGTTTGAGCCAGAACCTTCGAGTCCCCGCCCCTTGACGTGTAAGAACCCTCGGCTTCCATTTCGAACGAATTCAGGTCGGTAGGTGCGGAAGAAGAAACAATCGGGATGCCGAAAAGAACGGCCAGTCCAACCGTAGAGGCAAAGAAAACAGCCATCTTTAACGATAGGTATCGCTTCAGGTGGTCGCGGTGGTAGGAATAGGTTTTCATCACTTCATTCATCCGCAAAACTAAAATAGTTTCCGCTTCAAAAATATCAATGCCCCGACGACGACCATAACCACTGAAATGCCGATCACGATGTATATATCAAGCATTTTAGTGTCCCGTCATAATAGTCGAGATGGTGCTCAGGTCCAACCCGGTATCGCATCTCCCCAGGCCCGCCGGTTTTCAAAATCAGCCGGTTTCCCGCGGTCCAGCCGTGCGGCATGTCGCCGACTAATCGATGAACTCGGCGACTCTGCTGTGCTTCGCCTTCAGACTTTTCATCAGCCGATCATAGTGGCGAATGTGGATGACGGCCCGGATGACAAGATACGACCCCAGGGCCACAAGTCCCAGATTCAGCAACACCAGCGGCACGATAAAATGGATTACATGGACAACGTTATAAAATTTAGAAGTGACGATTAGCAGGCTCAAGACAGACAGAGGCAACGCGAACACCGCGATTCCAGTTCTCATGGCCGCCAGTGACGTCCGTTTCTCGGCCAAAATCAACTGGGCCTCGTTGATGATGATAGGATCCGGACACTCGAGTTCATTCGGTTGCAACACGTCCTCCCGATCTTAACTTTCGGCATTTATCCGCTGATCATTTAATCTTGGTCCGTTAAAAATGTCAACCAAACGCCTTGATACGGCGAAATGCCACTCGGCCATCACAATTGCGGTATTTTTTCGGCCGCAGGCTCCGACACCGTAAGCTGAGCGCGGACCGGAAGAATGCATCGGGCTGTCCTTGATCGCCGGCGCATCGGTCCAATACCGCTGCTACTCGGCCTGGTGGCTGTCGACCTTTGAATAACCGCCGTCCGAAAAAATACCGTTAAAGAGCGGTGGCACCTCTCGGATTATGTCCATGCGCCCGGAGATTACTTCGCCGACGGCCGGTAATAGGCCATAGCCTCTGGAATAAGCGCTTTTATATTGGTGATCCGGGTCTCCGGAGCCGGGTGCGTGGAAAGTAATTCCGGCGGTCGTGAACCCGGAGACGCATTCATGCGCTGCCAGAAAGGCACTGCCTCCCGCGGATCATATCCCGCGCGGGCCATCAGAATCAGACCGATGTGGTCGGCCTCGCTTTCCTGCAGACGGCTGTAAGGCAATAAAACACCGATCGAAGACCCCGCGCCGAAGGCGGCCATGGCCAATTCCTGGGTCATTTGCGGTTGCGAAGACAAGGCCACGGACAGTGCCATTCCACCCATGTTCGCCAGCAATTCCTGGCTCATGCGCTCGTTGCCGTGATTGGCGAGGGCATGGCCCACTTCATGTCCCAGGACAACGGCCAGCCCCGTTTCATCCTGGGTAAAGGTCAGGATGCCCGTGTATACAGCCGCTTTGCCGCCAGGCATCACCCAGGCGTTGGCGGTCTTGTCGTCCTCGATCAGGTTGAACTGCCATTGAAAGTCCTTGATCAAGTCCTGGTGACCGGATTCCGCCAGAAAGGACTCGGCGGCCTTCGCAACCCTATTTCCCACCCGCCTGACCATGGCAACCTTCTGGTTGTCGGT
>JBATHN010001077.1:0-2269 GCA_049666885.1 Desulfobacterales bacterium | reverse complement strand
CGGGTTGCCCTCTCGGCCACGATCTGAAAATCAGTCGGTGTAACATCATCCGGCAACAGAACCGACGTGAGACTGGCCGGCAGATACCTGTGGCGCCGGGGTTCGACCACCAAACGCCCCTGGCGGGCAATCACCCTGCCGTTACTGATGACAATTTCGGCCCGAAACGTCTGGAGATCCGGGAGGATGAGCATATCGGCGGCCCGGCCCGGTGCAATGCCGCCGATAACCGCGTCCAGCCGAAAGTGTTCGGCCACGTTGAGGGTCGCCATTTGGACCGCGACGATCGGATCGAAGCCGTGGTCGATCGCCTTCCGGACCACGAATTCCATCCCGCCTTTTTCGGTCAGATCCTGCGGGCTGAGACCGTCCGTTACCAGGATCAGCCGGCGTGTGTCGACGCCGGCATCTTTTACGGCGGCGATGGCTTCGAGGTCCCGGCGGATGCTTCCTTCCCGGATCATGACATGAATGCCCAGGCGCAGACGCTCCAGCACTTCATCGGCTGTTATCGGTTCATGACACGAGGAAATTCCGGCTGCCAGGTAAGCCACAAGCTTGTTCCCCCTGGCCCCGGCTGTATGCCCTTCGAGCGACTTGCCGGTGTGAAGGGCCGTTTCCAGTGTGGGCACCGCCAGGTCCGACCTCTGAAGGACCGTCTGCCAGTAGGATTCGCCCAGCCCGACGATGTCTCCCCGAGACAAGAGTTCGTCCAGGTCGGCCGGGTCGATTCCATGCGCCCTGCGGCTGATCGAGGCCATAAAAGGCGCCGTGGAAAATATCTTGATCGGCTGGTCGGTCAGTGCAGCCAGAAAGTCATTGACGCCGGCCAAGCCGGCGACCGCATACACCTCGAGGCTTTCGGTCACGAGAGCCGTCGTCCCTCCGGCCATGATCGGCTCGAGAAATGCCGCGACACTGCCGAGCCAGGCGAGGTGCGTGTGGCCGTCGATCAATCCCGGGACGAGCAGTTTCCCGGCGGCATCGATGACTTCCGTTTGAGGACCGATCTTGTTTTCGGTATCCCTTCCCACGTAGGCGATCCATGCGCCTTTGGTGCAGACCGCCATCCCACCCAACACCTCGCCCGTATAAACGTTCAACATGCGGCTGTTGACCACCACCAGGTCGGCGAACTCCTGTGCGAGGGCAACCCGCATCAACTGCCGAATATCCTTTTTTGAGCCTGATGGTGACGTGTGCTGGGTTTTCATTTCTTATTCCTTATTAGGTTGAACGGTGAACGCTGAACCTCTGAACCTATATCGTGTTTGGGTCATTGGATATAGACATTTGGGACTTCATTGGAGTTTATTGCTTGAAATTTGAGATTTCTGAATACCTCAATTTTGTTTTCGAAGAAATTTCAGGATCACGCGGGCACAGGCCTGGGGCTGTTCCATGGGCACAAAATGCCCCGAGTCTGGAATTTCCTCCAATTCGAATTCCGGCCTTACGGCCTTGATACGATTGGCCGCCGGCTTTGAAAACGTTTCCGAGGCCTCGCCGCGAACGATTAACACCGGGCAGGAGATCTTTTTCACGTACGACCAGACGTTGAGGGGGACCGATTCGAAAATCTGCGCTTCGAGTTCCGGATCACATTTTAAAATCGCACTATGCGTGTCCTTTTCCAGCAGGCCGCACTCCAGGTAAGCCTCGATAAAGTCTTTCGACCAGGATTGAAAAATACCCCGGCCCTCGGCAAATCGCCTCAGGGCCGTCTGTTTGTCCTTAAAGACCCGTATCCGCCTGCGGGCCATGCGGGCCGGTCCAATGGCGCTGCGCAGGCCCAGGGTTTTCATGGCGGCAATACGCCAGAGGAGCTTCTTGGGAAAAATCACCGGATCGATCAAAACGAGGGCATTAAACAGTCGCGGGTACTTTGCGGCGGCAATACAGGTCGTGACGGCTCCCAATGAATGACCCATCCCGATGATCGGCGGCGTCATGGCATTTTCAATGGTCAACTTCAGATCGTTGGCAAAAATGTCCCAGTGGCGAATGCGCCGGGCACCGGAGAAAGAGGATCCACCGTGTCCGCGGACATCGCTGGCAAAGACATGAAAATCGGCCATCAGATATCTGAGAAAAGGCGTATAGGTGCCGGCGCAGAAGCCGTTGGCGTGTAAAAAGTGGATCTGCGACCCGCCGCCTCCCCAATCCAGATGATGGAGCCGTCCCTCCGGCGTCTCGATAAAGTCTTCCACCGGTTCTCGGTCTGTTATGGGATTCATTACCTGTAACATGTTTCGGAGAGCGGTCGCAC
>JBATHN010001076.1:0-10820 GCA_049666885.1 Desulfobacterales bacterium | reverse complement strand
TTTTTATACTTGGTTTTGATTGCTTGTTATTCAACAACAAGGAAAAATTCTCTGCCGTTTGCCGGGTTTTTTTCATACCGGACAAACGGCAGTATTATGCTGTACATAGGTTATAAAGCTTAACCTTAGTCGTTATGGATGTCGGGCTGTGAATCAGGCGCTCCCATTTTGGTGGGTTGTGAACCAGGTACACCTCCGCCAAAATCGACAGGTGAGGCATAGTAAGTATTGTGCCAACCATCTATTGTGATCGGTTCAAAGTGCTTTTCTCCAGGCTCATAGCGGACAGGCTGTCCAGGGTTGACTCCTTTCTGAACCTTCGAGTCTTTTACTACAATTGTACCGTTAACTACTACATAGGGGATACCAGTCGAAGGTAGGGTTCCCTTTTCATAAGTGGCATGGTCGGTTACCTTCTCAGGATCAAATATGGTGATGTCTGCCACCATTCCCTCTTGCATACGGCCTCGTTCCTGCATAGCTTTCAAGCCCATTTTGCCAAGAGGTCGTGCCGAGTTATAGCTGGACATTGAAATGATCTGCATGAGAGGGATATCATTCTCCCTAGCCATACGTAAACCCTTTGCAAAGCTACCGGACGCACGGGGATGGGTGTTGGGTAAGTCCTCGTATGAAGTGTCCCAGCTCAGGTTGTCATCCGGGAGCATTGGCATACCGTCTGTAATTAACGTTACACCTGGCATTCTTAGCCAGTCGAGGATTGCTGATTCGGGCATTTTGAAAACAAGTATTGGCCGAGTTGGCTCTTTTTTTATCATTTCTTCCCGGCTCTTTTGAGTATACCACTCTCCGGTTGCCACATCTTGAAGGGTCTTTTCATATTCATAACCAAGCGTATCAACCCATATTTCAGGCTCGAGAAAAACTGCATTCAGAGCTGTGGAACCAGCAGCATAGGGATATATTTCGCCCCATACGTTCAAACCCTGATCCCGCATCCGAACGAGCAATTCATGCACCAAGTTGTATCCGGGATTGTTGAAATGGCATGCAAGTGCAGGAGCATCAAGCGCAGCCGCGTTGGCAAGCAGCTCCTGAATACCGTTTGCCTCAGTGGTGTCGGTTCCTGGTGTGTAACGAAAATGAGCCCCGGTCTGTCGGCCATAGCTTCCTGCGAGCTTTTGCAATTCGAAAAACTCTCGTGGAGAAACACCATCCCTCATATAACCGAGAGTGGAACCTATACCAAGGCCGCCAGCGGCCAAGCCTTCATCGAGAAGTTGAAGTATCTCATTACCTTGTTCGAGAGTAGGCCTTTTACAGCACCAGCCATCCCCACGTCGGCTTTCTACAGCACTGCGAACGTCTTGACCTTCTGTGAAACCATCGATCGCTTCGGCACGGGCAAACTCATGGCCCACAGCCTGGCCGTAGTTCACCTGGTTTGCCCCCTCCCGCGACTTGTACCACTGGTCGATATAAGGGCCGTGAGTTCCGATCTCAAGATCCAGAACCGTAGTACGGCCATCACGTAAAGCGAGTTTGTTAGACCAGGGCCGATCATAATGCCAGTGGGTATCGATGAACCCAGGTGCAACCACATGGCCGGTGGCATCGATGCTCTCCTTGCCGGTAATCTCTTTCTTTGTGATGACGGCGATCCGGCCGTCCTTAACGCCAACATTGGCTACTGCGTCATACATGGTTTCCGGGTCCATAACCCGGCCATTGTTGATGACCAGATCATAATCAGCAGCCATTGCCGACATGACCATTGTCAGGCTTAGTGCCAACAAGCCAAAAAGCACTCTCGATTTCTTCATTTCAATTCTACCTCCATGTTTCGGTTGATTATTAAAGACCGTATAGGTCCGCTTCACAGAATAGTGTTCTTGTATATCTTGCCGTCCTTCATTATCATGACAAAGTTCTTCTCAGCGTCAGCAACGAGGTCGAGATTTTCCAGAGGATTACCATCAACCAATATCAGATCCGCATAGGCACCTTCCTGGATAACGCCGATCGGCCCGAGTGGATATGGGTTGCGAGGACCACACATGTTTATCAATTCGGCATTGTCTGAGGTGGCCATCTTGAGTACCTCGTACGGCGTGAACCACCGCTTCATTTTTGCTAACAACTTGCCCTGTAATGCGGCTGAAGAGGGATCGAACAAACAATCGGTGCCGAAAGCAATCTTTACCCCCATTTCTTTGGCCATCTTGTAATTCCTGTCCGTCCCATCGGTTACTTCGATAAATTTTGCCGTGCTAATTGGGTTATCGAACTTCAGCGCATCCTCGTCGTTCAACAGCGGCTGAGCGCTCAACCAGACGCCATTATCCTTCATCATCTGCAAAGTCTTTTTTTCTTTAATTAAATTACCGTGTTCGATCGATTTGATCCCAGCCTTAACCGCGGTCTGAATGGCCGCGTCGGTGAAAATGTGGGCAGCCACATAAGTATTCCAGGTCTTTGCCACATCAACAACTGCTTTCATTTCTTCGAAGGTATACTCTTGCACATCCACGGGGTCATAGATCGAGGTAACGCCGCCACCGCCAGCAATCTTGATCTGAGTGGCGCCCATGCGTAGTATTTCACGGGTACGCTTTATCACTTCAGGAACACCATCTGCCATCGCAACAAGCCCAACACGTTCCCAGTATGGCAAGGCGTCCGCCGAATTTGAGGGAACATCATTCTTCCCTCCGAAATCAAAATGACCGCCTGTCTGACTTATTGGAGGACCAGATATATACATGCGTGGTCCGGGATGCGTGCCGGCATCCGCAAATTTCTTTACAGCAAATGAATTACCGCCAATATCACGAACCGTTGTAAAACCGCGCATAAGTGTTTCTCTAGCACCGTACATGCCGGCAATCCCAACTTCAGCCATGTCACCAGTTGCCAGCGTACTCACCGGGATGTTCGCATAGTAGGTATGCCAATGTGCGTCGATCAGCCCGGGAATGAGCGTCCGTCCGCCGCCGTCGATCATGGTGACATTGTCGGTCTGAACAACTGCCAACGGTTCATTCGACACCGTCTCGATCAGGTTGTCCTTTACCAGGACATGCATGTTTTTATGAAGTTTTTCGGTTTTGCCGTCGAAGATATTGACGTTGCTGATGAGCGTCAGTTTAGGTGCAGGCTGCTCCGCAGCCAGCACGAAACCTGAAATGCTGGCTATGATAGCCAGTAAAGCGATTATCAAAGTTTTTGATCTCATTGTATTCTCCGTTGTTTTACTTCTCAGTAATTACATTGATAAAACGCGAAGATTAGCTGCTGGCCAGCGAAAATAGCGGCACGGCAGCCTGCCTCAATTAGTTCACACCAAGCAACTTATTAAAACCGCTCTGAAAAGGGTTCTTGACGACAGGGGAAATGTTGAAGCCGATCATCCATTTCGGGCCGAAGGCGTCCGGTTGCTCGACGTAGTAATTGGCTTCCAATTGGAATTTCCAGGGCGTCTTGCCGAGCATGACTGTTTTGGAAGCATTCAGGTTGATCGGGATGGTCCACTCGGAGCTTTCCCAGTTGTAAAATCCTATGGGCGAAGTCCCTGCTGTCCAGCCATCGCCCAGAATAAACGTGAGCACGGGTTGGAACTGGGTCGTACTAAAAGATTCATCAGACCAGCCAGTAACATTCCATTGATGGCTTGGAAAGATACCATAGAGGCCCCATTTCTCGAACTTAGCCAGTAGGAACTCTGGGCCAAGACGTAGTTGTTTCCCTCCCACATTTTCGTCGGTAGCAGTAGGCAGGGTACCCACCATACCCAAGGCCCACAAGAGACCGTTTTTTTTCGAGACACCGTAAGCGAGGTCAAATCCAATATCACCGAGGGCAGATACTCCATCCCAGTCGAACCCACCGTCCTCCGCGCTTGGGACGGGCTGATCGAAAAGCAGTGGGATGCCTGGACGAATGAACACGGTTCTATTGTCACCACTGCCGTCTTTTGGCAGTGAAAGAGGAAAAACGGGTTGGAATACCATCGTGAAGTTGTTCTGGTCGTCGGCACCCGGCAGGTCCCCCGTGTACCATCGGTATTGGTTTTTAAATGTCAGGGTTGCCAGAGAGGAGTTTGGATTGGCAAGCTCGCGTGCCACATCCTCTGCCGATTTCGCCGTTCCTTCTGCCGCAGTCGGCATGGTGGTCTTGAGCGCTAGTCCGTCTGAAGCAGCAGCGGCTGGCTGTAAAATAGCGAAGTTAATTGCAATGGCCACTAGGACCCCCAAAAGTGTTGCAGGCCTCGGACGAATGATGCTCTGTTGTTTTTTTTCTACGTGGCTGTTTGTCATGGTTCTATCTCCAGACCTGGTTGAATACACGATACATATTGCCTCCGAGGAATTTTCCACAGTCCTCTTCCGAATAGCCTTCCTCAAGCATCTTGTCCACCAAGGCTGCTACGATCTGATACGGAGCTGGTGTCGGAAATCCCTTCGCCCCCACTTTCGTAGTATAGCCGCCGTCAGGGAAGACTGACTGACCCATTGGTGTTTGAATGACTGAGGCTGTAAAATTGACATTTGGAATGTAATCCGAGCCAAAACCTACATGATCAGTACCAACCAGATTAGCCATGTAATCAACGTGACGAAAAACCATATCAGTTGTTACAATATCTGGATTTGAAGTATCGATAAAAGCACCAACCATGTTGATGGAGCAAACACCACCACTTTTGGCAATAGCTTTGATAACTTGATCGGTAAGACTTCTCTGGTACTTAGCAACTGCCATGGCACCAGAATGTGAAGAGATTACCGGTTGGCTGCTACGCTCAATGGCATCAAGAGAGGTCCGCTCACCAGTATGGCTTACATCTACCAGCATCCCATAACGATTATAGCTATCAATCAGCTTTTTACCGTATTCGGTAAGACCGCGATTTTCGCTTTCAAAACAACCGTCACCAACATCGTTACGCTGGTTGTACGCTAACAAGCAGTATCCAAATCCCATCTCACGCCAAAAGCCAACACGATCAATATCACCTCCAAAGATTTGGGTGCCCTGGTGCGTAAAATATATACCCAGTTTATTCTGTTTGATAGCCTCATCGATATCTTTAGTCGTACGAACGAGCATGTAATTGTCCGGGCGCTCATTCATCTTTTTAAGATAAAACTCCGCTCCTTTGATGATGGCCTCAACAGATGCATCCAGTGAATCCACGGTAGGGCAAGCTGCCAACACTTTGAAGCCAGCGGCTTTACATCTATCCATTTCATCGTGAAATTCAGGTGCTTCAGGAGAGGCCCACTGACTTGGCCATACCCCGGACCACAGTGTGTCTACAGTCATAGAGTTATGTACTATCTTGTTTGCTCGTTCTGAAGCTGGATACTGATGTGATCGCTGTGGAATCTTCGTGTAATCTTTCATCTCAAATTCTGGTATCACCTTAGCTTCGGTATTTGTGCCCTTGGCCATGATATAATCTCCTTGATTGTAATGTTAATATGGGTCCAGCTTTAGTTTACACTTCCTTAAAGATCTATTTTCCCGGCTCAAGCCAGGTTTCAAATGCAGACTTTTTTGATCACTTGGGGCAGGTTGTCTCCCTCATCAAAAGAGGAAAATCCATCCTCCTCACACTGTGGGTAAATCGACTTTATACCGTTACCAAATACAATTTTTATATACCTTAGCACCCATCATGTTCCAGCAAGCACCTTTGCGGCAGCGCGCAGGTATCCTGGAGAGTGATCGACCCCTGCAATTTTTTCATCGTTGGTCGCAAGCCCAAAATACTGCCCGCAGAAGTCACGTGCCGGGTCGACATAGATTCCCTGGCCCATGTTGCCATGCTTGAACATGGCACCGTCATCAAAGGCGTGATCCCACTGGGCCGTGTTCCGATCAGGCGTCTCGCCGAACCATCGCTGCCCATAGGCCCGTTCGGTGGATCCTTGATATGCCGCCTTATCTCCCATAGTCTGCATCAGTTTCAAAAGGTCGTCGGAGATGACCTTTTCTTTCGAAACGACGTTCCAGCTCGGCGTGTAAAGCAGCGCATAGCGCAGCATGTCTTCAGGGGTGGTATTATTCATACCAGCTGGTATCGGGGTACCGTCCGGTGTCAGACCGACGATGAAGGGGTTTCGCGCCCCGATCTTCGACCAGACTCGTTCGTTCCAGTACTGTTCCCACGACACCTGGGTAACGTTCTCTGCAATAAGTGCCAGAACCATTGTGTTCGATGACGAATAGCGGAAGAGGTCACCCGGCTTTTCGTTTTTGAGCGGCTTGGCATTTTTCAAAAGCTTCCGCCATGTGCTCGGATCGTCGCCTCCCCCCTCAAAGATTGCTGTAAAGAAGGACGAGATCCACGACTTCGGATCTACCAGGCTTTTGAAGGTCTCTTCGTTATCGAGCGCTACCGCCATGTTCATGGTGTTCTTAACCGTGATGCCATTCCAGGCGCTGCCGGCGAGTTCGGGCACATAGGTTGGAACCGGCTTATCGAGATCCACCTTGCCCTCGTTCGCAAGCATTGAAACCAGCAGTCCTGCCGTGGTCTTCGCGGCTGACATCCAGACGTGGTAGTCGGTAGGGTTCATGCCCGGATAGGTCTCGAAGACAACCTTGCCCTTGTGGGCCATCATCATCGCCTGAACCTGACGGGGGCCGACGAGGTACTCGCCCAGCGGCGGGTTGGTCGTGCCATCCATATTGTTAAAGGTCAGGTTGAGCAGATCGGGTTGAATATTCCGCTCCAACATACTGAACTGGTCGGGTGCGGGCACTACGCGGGACTTGAAGAAAGATGTAATGTTGAGGTTATAGAAGATGGAATCGTCGTTGCCCGACTGCCAGTTGGGGAAGGTGTAGCGTTTGGTAGCCGCTTCGACAAAGTCGAGTGGCTGCGGCTTTTTCCATTTCGCCATTGGGCTGTTGACCTCCAGGGGCTTGGAACCGGAAGCACCTGCCAGCTTTAGTTTGCCGGCACCTTCTTTCGATAGTAATCCAGTCTGCGACTGTTTCATGTCAATTCTCCTTTATGATTTAGCTACTTTTTATTTTTTTGAACTGCTTATGACCGTCAACATCCGGATGTTAAACCATCGCCGTGGACGGTCATTTCAGGTAAACTCATGCTTCAATCATCCATTATTCATCGGCCACGAACTTGGCAGCACGACGCAAATAACCAGGCATCTTGTCTTCACCGTATGGCGGTATGTATGGGTTATTCGAAAAATAGACTCCAACGAAATCTCGTGCTGGATCAATGTAAATACCCTGGCCCAGGTTTCCATGTTTCCATAGCGCACCATCTTTAAATGTCGCATCAAACTGAAAGGAGTTCATCCAAGGCTCTTCACCAAAATCTTCAATCATTCCCTTGTATTTCGCTCCTGCAACAAAGGCATCACGGCTACCTGCAGTTTGTAATCTTTTTAATACCTCTGGGCTTACCACTGGTGCAACTGCTGCTTGTTCCCAGCTTGGGGTAAACAGCATACCAAAACGAACAAAATCTTCTAAAGTAGTAGAAATTAGTCCGTGGGCAACACTGGTGCCATCAGGCGTTAGGTGATGTAACATAGCCCTTCGTGCGGTCATTTTACCCCAAACGCGATCTTCAAAAAGCTTAGCCCATGTTTTGTTTTCAATACGCTCTGCAATGACTACAAAAATTTGGGTTACAGCAGACGAATAACGGAAGCGCTCTCCCGGTTTTTCACCTTCTACCGGCTCAGCATCTTTTAGTATGTTCAGCCAATTATCTACCTTGCCTGTTGCCGGGTTAGGAGCTCCGAATTCAGCACTAAAAAAGCGTACAATAATGGAAGTCGGGTCAATAATCGCCTCAAGGGTTTCTTCTAGTTGCAATGCAGTGGCCATATTCGCTGCATCAATCATTTTTATGCCGTCCCAATGGGAGCCCTTAAATTCAGGAAGATAATCGACTACTTCTTTCTGCATATCGATTTTACCTTCGGCTTCAAGCTGAGCCATAATTAATCCAACCGTTGCTTTACCTGGCGACATCCAGGCATGAAGGTCTTCCGGATTCATACCCGGATAGGTTTCGTATACAATTTTTCCTTTGTGGATCATTAATACGCCCTGCACCCGGTGATTGGGATGCACAGCATATTCATCCAAACTCAATTCACCTTCTTTAACCGTGAATTTTACCTCAGAACCAATTTTGGATTTGATGTCTTTTTTCAAGGGTTTATAATCCATATTGGGAGCAGATACTGCAGTCGTCAGCATCTAGCTTAAATGCAAGTTGTAATAAATGGAATGATCACCTCCCAACTGGTAGTGAAAGTTTTCAAACTTCTCACGCGCATCATTGGCAAAATCCAATGTAAAGGGTTGCTTTGCCTCACTGATTGGAAAGGTGACTGTTGCACCTGGAACTTTGAGATACTTGGCCAATGGGTTATCATCACCCAAGGCCGGCTGGCTTATTGCGCAGGTCATTGTCAAACTCGCTGCAATTATGAACACGATTGGTCGAACAGTGAATAGTTTCATAATGTTTCTCCTATATTTTGAAAGAACCTTTAGTACGGTTTTCGACTCAGTCTTACAGAAAGGTGTTTTAAAATAGACCTTTGTGTCATAATCCATGCTGATCTTGCCTTTCCGGACCACGCCAAGTGCTCTTTCGGTATCATAGGCCAGACTCCGGACGAATAATGGTGTGGCCGACCACTATTCCAGCGACAATGGTCATAGCCACCACGAACATCTGCAAAAACTGCTGTGCACCTACCAGCAAATCCCCTCCAGCCATGGAAGCCAAACCGCGAAAACCGATGGTGCCACTTACCAGCATGACGATGGCGGGAATGAGCACGATCGAGGTCGGCCGTCCCGTTTGCCTGGACCAGAGGTTGGCAATGACCACGGCTATGATTGTGCCGAATAGATTTCCAAGGTTGGCGTCTAACATCGAACTTCCTGCCAAAATTCCTATATAGGCGATGCCAGACACCAGGACAGCCCAGGGCAGATCCCGGCGTGATGTCTGGAACGCCAGGCTTAGCCCAACGAGGAGCAGGGGAAAGAGCAGCTGCACCCAGACTTGATCGACAGGCGTCGTCGCTCCAACTGCGATCCCGGAGACCACAACGCTTGCCGTGACGATGCCAAGCCAGCCGCCAGCTATCTGCTTGACAAGGCAGACCAGGCCGCTCATCAGGTTTGCCGCTCCCGATACAATGTGCTGCGTTACCAGTTCCCCAGCACCGAGGCTGATTGTGTACCCCGGAAGGATGATCGCGACGGCCGAGAGGATCACCAGGACGAGATTAAGCTCTGGCACCCAAAGCTTGACGACGGTTGCCAGAACGCCCACGACGAAGGCGGACGAGAGCGGCAGCCACATTGTCGCGAAAGCTCCGATACGTCCGGAAAGCAAGACCACGCCGTAGACGAGCATACTGAACAGCGTTGCGAACAAGGTATCGAACCATCCACCACCCAGAAGCGGTGCCAGTCCCAGGCCGGTGAGGGCATAACCCAGCATGCTGGCAAACCTTCCCCACGGAGGTGGTACTTGTTCAATCATATCGATACGGGTAGAGGCCTCAGTGAGCGACAAGGTTCCGGCATTGCACTCGTTCAGCAGATCGCCTAAGCGGGCCAGCTTATCCAGATTGACATCCGGGGCCGGCGTAGCAATGACCTCGACGCGCTGAGGCGACTCGGGACCTTCCCGCAAGGCAAACACGATCTCCGACGGAGTCGATCTGAATACGCCCTGGTAGCCGAAACTTTTCGATAGCCCCACAAGGAACGACTCCAGCCGGGTTGATGTCGAACCATATCCATGGGCTGCAACGCCAACCTTGATGATGAATCGCCAGGCATCCTCGAAGGGAACCTTCGAACGTGCGTGGAACGCTGTTGTGTCGGATCCGCTATTCATAGCCCGCTTTTGGCTGTAATTGTTTTTCCGTGGTCGGAGGCATCATTCATCGAGGGATCCGATACCCAGGCATTCCATGCTGATCACGGAAATGGAGCAGTTGTTGAGCTGCTGCAATACCCCCATCAGCGCGGCCTGATCGGGAAGCGAACCGATGAGCTCCGAGTATGCCGTTCGTCCTTCCTCTTCAACGGTGGAAATCGTCATCCCCTGGAGCCAATCGGAACACTTCGGGTCCATACGACCGGTAATGCGGATTCGATACACGGCCGGGAGGGCCATTAGCGATTGTAAATGGGGCGTATCAGTCATTGGTGGTTTCCCGAGTTATTGGAAACAGCGTCCGTATGTTAAATCGTGTCCAGCCAGAAATGGTAAATTTTGGTTCAGAGCAAGGACAGAGCATTTCGGAGCCCGGAGGAATAGTGGCGCTAGGGTTTTGGAAACCAGGTGCTTCGCACCGGGTCCAGACGAACAACAAGAGGGGTTGAACCCTCCCCGCGGCAAGACGCGGGGAATGTTCTGCCTGTAACGGCAGTGCTGCGCGGCACCGTAACGATGAAAATCGATTTATAGTTAGCTCGCTAACGCGGTTCAGAAAGTGCGAGCCAGCCCAGGGAGCGGATGCGAGCGCTTATCAAATGGCCAACGACCTAACTGGTATAGCCCTTGCCTTGCTAAAAGGCCTTAATTACGCCGCTCTGTGCCGAAAGACGCCGTTGATGTAACGTTACTAAATTATAAACCGAATGGGCTTTATGCAATTCCCCGAAAGGTGGTAAAAATGAGGTAGTGTGGCAGCGATTAACAAGGATAACCCCAACGCTGTAAAAGACGAAGGGTAAAAAATTGGGGATAAATCAGAAAATCAGGTTGAAACTGCTCGCAGAGCGACTTACCAACAAAGAGATCTCCCAACGGCTGCTCGTTTCTCCCGAAACGG
>JBATHN010001075.1:0-3164 GCA_049666885.1 Desulfobacterales bacterium | reverse complement strand
ATTTAAGCTTGAAAGTGGTGCCTTCACCTAATTTGCTTTCGATGTCGATGGTTCCGTCGTAGTCTTTAACGATGCCGTAGCTGATGCTGACGCCCAGCCCGGTCCCCTTGCCGACATCCTTGGTGGTAAAAAATGGTTCAAACAATTTGCCGATGACCTCGTTGCTCATACCGATTCCGCTATCCGATACGGTAACCGATACGACGCCGTTTTCGGCGAAGGATTTGATTTTGAGCAATTTTTCCGAGTTGCCGTACTCCGGCCGGGCACGTTTTTCGTCCATGGCATCGACGGCATTGGTCACCAGATTGATGAAAACCTGTTCCAACCGGTTATGATCGGCCATGATGGGGGGAATGTTCGGGTCGAGGTCGAGGATCAGCTCGACCTGATGGACGCGCAGTTGATGGCCGAGCACCTTGAAAACGTCGCGAATCGGATCGTTGATATCGAGCTTGTTTCGAACAGCACTCGACTGCCGGGCGAAATCCCGCATATGCTGGATGATGGCCGCCGCCCGCTGAACGTTTTTGCCGATGTCGGCCGCCATTGATTGCAAGTCGTCTTTGCCGATGGGCTGACCCCGGCCGATCATTTTGAGGAAAAAATCGGCGCATACTTGAATGACATTGAGCGGTTGATTGATTTCATGTGCAATACCCGCGGCCATCTGCCCCAGGGTTGTCATTTTGCTGGCCTGAATCAGCTGGGTTTCCCTTTCGACGCTTTCGGTGATATCGGTCGTAGAGGCTATCACGACCTCACTCTCACCGTATTTGGCGCGGCTGATGTTGACATTGACAAAAAAAGGGCGGTGTCCTTTGCGGTAGTGCTTTCTTTTAGCGAACAGCAGGGATTTGTCGAGCGGAAGGTTTTGCAGTGCTTGCGCCAACTCTTCATCGCTGTCACCGAGTTCAAGGAAGTGAAGGCCCAGCATCTCCTCGCGTGAATACCGGTAACTGTCCAAGGCTCTTTGATTGATGTCACGAATTCTGTACGTTTGGGTGTTGAGAATAAAGATCGGGTGCGGATCACTGTTGAACAGGGTGCGGTACTTCTCCTCGGATTTGATGTACTGCTCCTGCAGCATTGCGTTCTCGATGGCCACGCCGATCCGATTTCCGATCAACTCCAGCACGTCCTGCTGGTTGTAAGTGAAATGTCCGGGTTTTTGACTGCCGATTCGGATGACGCCAAATGTCTTTTTTTCCTCGGCATGGATGGGAATGTAGGCCAGCGAAACGAGTTTGTTTTCCTCCAGAAAGCAGATTTCATCCGAACAGCCCTCGGGCAGATTCTCGTACACCGTAAACTGGTTGATCTGGGCCACCTGGTGGATGATGCTGCTGTCGTCGAGCACTTTTATCTTGAAACAGGCTTCCTCTGAAAAACCGTACCCGTATCGCAAGTGGAACCTGCCGTCATTATCCAACATGTAGATGCAGATGCCATCGGCCCCTAAAAAGTCCATGACGATCTGGATCGCTTTGTAGATGCCGTCATCGAATCTTTCCGATGCGTTCAAAGACGTGTAGATTGAACAGAGGGTGCTCAACTCACGGGTATGCTGCTCGCGTTCCTCTTCCGACTTTTTGTCCTCGGTTTTATCCCAGAGCGTTTCGATGGCACCGGCAACTCTTCCATTCGGGGACTTGATCGGCGAAGCGGTGAACCAGATCCATTTGCCGCTCTGGCCGAAATGCGGAAAGAAGTCTTCGGCCTCGTAGGCGCCTTCGATCAGGCTCGATTGACGCCACTTCGTCCCGTAGAGCTTCCGGATCTGGGCCTCATCGACCTGGTCCAGGATAACATCCGCCATGGTTGGGCGTTCGTTCTGGTAAAAGGGTTTCCACTGTTTGCGGGTCCCGACCATTTCATCGGCGCTGTAACCGATAAGTTTTTCCAGCGCCCTGTTCCAATGGGTTACCAGGTGATTTTCATTGATGACAAAAGTCGGAATCGTGCTGCCCTGGATGATCTGGGTCATCGTCCTTTCACTCTCGGCCAGGGCCCGGGCCGTCTCCGTCAGCAGTCGGGTGTGACGCTCTCGATCCTGCTCGGCATTCTTGTCTTCGGTTTTGTCCCATAGGGTTTCGATGGCACCGATGATCGTCCCATCGGGCGCCTTGATCGGGGCGGCCGTAAACCAGCACCACTTTCCGTTTGGGAGGAGTTTGGGGAAAAAATACTCGGCTTCGTAAGCCCCTTCGATGAGGGCCGACTTGCGCCATGATGTGCCGTATAGATTCCTGACTATTTCCTCGTCGGCTTGCCCCAGGATCACATCCGCCATGGTGGGGCGTTCCTTTTCCCAAAAGGGGGCCCACTGCCGGTTGGTGCCGACGATTTCTTCAGCCGGGGTTCCCGACAGACGTTCCATGGCCTTGTTCCAATGGGTGACGATGTGATCCTTGTCGATCACGAACGTCGGCATCGTGCTGCCCTGAATGATCTGGGCCAGTGTGCGCTCGCCTTCAATCAACCCTTTTTCGATTTCAAGGTAGCGCTCATTGCGCTTTTTGATCACCTTGGCCAGGCGGTCGGCGAATCTCACGAAATGCGCCTGAATACTCGGTGTCACGGCCTCATGCTGTTTCAATTCTTTCAACGCCTGACGCTTTTCCCGTTCAAGTTGCAATGAACTCCAGATGGCCCGGGCTTCGATGTGATCGATGAGTTCGACGCCCTCTGGTTTGGTTTTTTGGATCGTATCGCCGAGAGAAATATCATCGGTCATTTCAATGAGAACCTGCAGGTTTTTTAATCTGTAGAGCTCCCGGTAATCGCGGGTCGTGAAGATTCCCATGTGATCGGCAAAGAGGAGTCCCTCGGCATGGGGATTGATATCGGCGACCCCGAGCAGGGTGGGACTACGGTCCATAAAATTCTTATCGTAGAGGTATTCGAGAAAAATTTTACAGAATCGGCCCCCGCCAATAATGGCGATGTTGGAATCCAGTAAGTTTTCGATCATTGCACATCCGCTTTCGAACGCTTTTTACCCTTATGTCACGGCACCAGCAGTACCGGCAGTTCAGAGATCTCCGCCACCCGGTGGGAAACGCCGCCCAGCCAATACTCCTGGAACCAGTCCTTTCCGGTGCGCCCCATTACGATCATTGTGGCTTTTTGCTCCCGCGACTGCCGGAGGATTTCAGCGGTTG
>JBATHN010001074.1:0-2302 GCA_049666885.1 Desulfobacterales bacterium | reverse complement strand
GGCGGATATCTATTTCGGACCGGGCTACGAAGGCAGAGGGGGATGGAGCTGGTATACCGGAGCGGCGGGGCGCATGCTTTTCAATGCCCTTACCCTATTGGAGATGGAGAAAAAATGAAAAAATAAGAATATAGAAGCAAAAAGTGGAATTTGTTCCCATCGCCCAACAAAGACTGCGAGTTTTTTTCGGCGATGGATTCACTGGATCCTATTGTAGGCCTTGACAGGAATTATTTTATTCATCAATAATGAAAACCGATACTCATACGGGACTCTAAAAGCAGGAAAAAAATAAATAATGTAATTACTGATAGTTATCAATTAACAGGGCTTAATTTCACCTTGCAAAGACAAATCCCCATCATTTGCCCATATTGCGGTGTCGGTTGCAACCTAGAACTGTCGCTGGATGAAAATGGCCGGCCGGTTAAAAGCGGCGCGACGGGGCGGAATCCCGAGTTGAACGCAAAATACGCTTGTGTCAAGGGGTTCACGGTCCACGAGCTGTTAAATCATCCTGAGCGTCTGACCCAGCCCTACATCCGCAAAGCGGTCCAACTGGAGCTTGTTTCCTGGAATGAAGCCATCCAATTTGCCTCCCGGCGCCTGAAGCAGATATCCCGCAAGCACGGCCCAGAAAGTATCGGAATGCTTTGCAGCGGCAAGATCCTCAATGAAGAGGCCTATCTTTCACAAAAGTTTCAGCGCACCGTCGTTGGCAACAACCACGTCGACAATTGCGCCCGACTATGCCACGGACCATCTGAAGTGGCGCTGAGACTGCAACTGGGATATGGTGCGGTCAGTACTTTTCTGGAGGACTATGAAGTTACAGAAACGGTTTTTCTTGTGGGGGCGCATACGACCTTTACCCATCCTGTCATCTGGATGCAGGTCAAAAAACGCGCCAAAAAAGGCGGTCTCAACCTGATCCTGGCCGATCCCCGTGAAACGGACCTCGTCAAAAATGCGGCCGTCCACCTGAAAGTCAAACCAGGAACGGATATTTTCTGGATAAAGGCATTAAGTAAAATCATCATCGACAAAGGCTGGCACGATCGGGAGTTCTGCGAAAAACAGACCATTGGATATAGGGCATTGTGCCAGACGATCGAGAACCTCGATGTCGATGCGGCCTGCCAGCGCGCCGGGGTGAAGCGCGAAGAACTGGAAAAAGCCGCCGAACTGATTCACGACAAAAAAACCATCTTCATTTGGGGC
The DNA here is from genome assembly GCA_049666885.1 of Desulfobacterales bacterium. Lineage (GTDB taxonomy): Bacteria > Desulfobacterota > Desulfobacteria > Desulfobacterales > SG8-13 > JARFQH01. Next base: position 1,081 of record JBATHN010001074.1, on the reverse strand, counting down.
ATGGGGTTAACACAGCATGCGCATGGGACCGATAATGTCATCGCCTTGGTGAACCTCGCCTTGCTGACCGGTAACATCGGAAAGCCCGGGTGCGGTCTCTCGCCACTTCGAGGTCAAAATAACGTGCAGGGCGCCGGTGATATGGGCGCGTTGCCGAATCTGCTGCCCGGCCATATGGAGGTTGACGACGAAGCCGCCCGGGTTCATGTCGGTGCCATCTGGGGAGCGGATGTCCCTTGCGGGCCGGGTCTGGCAGCGCCTGAAATGATCCACCACATTGCTTCGGGCAAAATAAGGGCCTTATATGTTATCGGCGAAAACCCGGTTGTTTCCGAGCCCCAGTCAAATTTTGTAAAGTGGATGCTGCAGAAACTCGAATTGCTCATTGTACAGGACATCTTCGCCAATGAGACCGCCAAGTACGCGCATATTGTCCTGCCGGCCGCCGCAGTGGGAGAAAAAGACGGCACCTTTACCAACGCGGCCCGACGGGTTCAGTACTCGGCAGCCGGCTTGAAGCCTCCGGGGGAAGCCAAACCGGACTGGTGGATACTTCAGGAAATCGCCAATGCAATGGGAGCGAGCTGGCCATACACGTCTACCGAAGATATCTGGGAAGAAATACGCGAAGCAGCCCCTGTTTTCAGCGGAATCAGTCACGATCGACTGAAAGCGTCGCCGGGTATTTTTTGGCCCTGTTATGATGAATCCCACCCGGGGACGCCCCGCTTGTACGAGGACGGATTCGGCTTTCGCGATCGTCGGGCCCGCTTCATGCCGGTTGAATTGCCCGACACCCTCATGGAACCTACGGAGGAGTATCCCTATGTATTGATCACCGGGCGCCTGCTGGAGCATTTCAATACCGGTGAAATGTCACGCCGCAGTACCAAACTCTTAAAACTCAAACCGGAATCGTATCTGAATATGAATCCGGAGGACGCAGAAGCTGACGGCCTTGGTGAAAATGACAAAGTGCGCATAACCAGTCCCCACGGATCGGTTCAATTGCCGCTGAAAATCGAGGCCAGCATGCAACGTGGGTATCTTTTCGCGCCGATCCACTTCAGCGAACCCAATT
>JBATHN010001073.1:0-13214 GCA_049666885.1 Desulfobacterales bacterium | reverse complement strand
AGAGCCATTTGACACCGTAAACCGCGTTCCACAGACCCACCGGTTCTTCGGGCTTTCCCCAGGTCGCAAAGATCAGGATGCCCGCCATGGTTGCAAAATAAACGGCATTCTGCCACAGCGGCCGCTCAACTTCGGGTTCAGGCATGTGCAGGGCGGCCTCGGCCTTGGCCTGTTCTTCTTTTCTGAACAGCAGGTGCATGATCAGACCGATAACGACGCTGAAAATGACGGCCCCCAGGGCTCTTGCAAGACCGAGCTCGGGGCCGAGTATGCGCGCTGTCAGCACGATGGCAAGGATGTTGATAGCCGGACCGGAGTATAGAAAGGCAATGGCAGGCCCAAGTCCGGCGCCCCGCTTCCAGATGCCGGCAAAAAGAGGCAGTACTGTGCAGGAGCAGACCGCCAGGATGGAACCCGACACCGAGGCCACGCCGTAGGACATCACCTTTTTGGCGCCCGCCCCCAAGTATTTCATGACGGCGGCCTGGGAGATAAACACCGAGATGGCACCGGCGATGAAAAGGGCCGGCACCAGGCAGAGCAGCACATGCTCCTGGGCGTACCACTTGGTCAGGGCCAGGGACTCGAGCACTGCCCCGGTAAACCGGCTGCTTTCCAGCGGCAGCCAGAAAATGACCAGAAAAACGCCGATAATAATGCTTAAGGGCTTCCAAATGCTTTTCCAGTCGATCAGGCTGGGTTGGTCAGGCTCTTTTTCTGCGGTCTCCCTGGAGCCCGCAAGCGTCTGCCTCTTTCCGGTAATTGATGCAGCATTGCTCATCGTAAATTTCCCCCTCGTTCATGAGCGGCCCGCCAGACTCAACCCTCGATCAATGGGTTGGGTCGGATGGTCAAGCTAACTTTTAAATCGTGATATATGTATTTATAATACCCAACATCAGTTTTTCACGCAGATCTCAAACCGGTTGAGCTGCGGGACCTTTTTGACCAGCGCGACGATTTCCGCCTCCTCGTTGAGCCAGTGTTTCAGATTGCCCAGGAGACTCGCCGCATAAGCGCTTTCCCCGCCGTCGGCCAGGTGATAATTAACCCATAGACCATCCTTCTTAAAGTCGACCAGTCCGGCCTCCTCGAGAATTTTAAGGTGCTTTGAAACCGTCGGCTGGGAAATTCCCAAGGCGCATTGCAGCTCGCAGACACACAGCCTCTTGTGTTGCAGCAATTTGACGATTTTGACCCGGTTCGGATCGGAAAGGGCTTTCATCACTTTTATGAACGTTTTCATAGTATCTCCTATATTTCTGTTTGGCAATATATAAATTCAGTTTCGCCGTGTCAAGCAATAAATTTGAACCCTTTAATAATCATCGGTAAACCCCGGTGTTGCTGGGAAGACTCCCAGAGTTCGACAGTTCCAGAAGCTAACAAATACCTGAGACGATGATTATTATATAAAGTAAATAAGTTATAATAACAGATAGAAGGCATTCATGCGGTTCACAAACCATTCCACCGGCTTTGGTGGAGGTCATTGAATTGGAATTTCGAATTTTGGTCATTGTGATTTGTTTGTTATTTGTTATTTGCGATTTGGAATTTTTCACCGAAACTCAAACGTTTCCTCTTCGATCAAACCGGAGGCGTCAGCCAGAGGCAGGGCTGAACCTTGAACCGGTAACCTAATGTGCATTTAATTGTGCCGTTCAAGGCAGTCGAGACACTTTCAAAAATGACACGACACTAAAAACAATCGGGCTATCGGAGCCGGCGACCATTTTCATCATTTTTCATCATTGAACTGATCGTTTTCGGTGCCGGGAAACTGCCGGTCATCGTCACCGGTCTTGGCAAAGGAACTCAAACTGTTTATACACAGCGACACAAAAAATATCGATTGGCCCTCTGTTTCGCTGAATTTAAAGCCACCTTATCAGGTCAAACATGCAGAATGCTGTGTATGAATGCGCAATGATTTATGTCGCTTTGTATAACCTGGGCTTGACGGGTGAATTACTGAATGAAGAATGGAATTTGATTATAAGATATTCCCATAATGGGAATATGGTATCATAATTTTTTAATTACCCTCAGCAGTGGGGATGAGTTGGAGAAATCATAGTTTTCAGATCGTAATAATTCGATGCAAATAGATCAATCTTTCGTAACTTTTTGAAGAAAGGATCAGACACAAGATATTGTATACGGATTGTTTAGTTGTGTAACGCCAAGTTCAGTTGACGCTGGCAGATATTCGACAATCTTCAACGACGCATTTGAGCTCTGATAGAATAATAGCTTTTGGAAACGAACTGCGCTGCGAGCGGTCAACTGCAACTTTTTGATGTTATGTAGTTTACTTTAAGATTTTTCGCAGGATTTTTATTTTATTTCCATATGGGGCATAAGTTATTGGTATATCTATCCAAGTAGCCGTTTTCAGGACGCCTTTTTTATGTGAGAAGCGCTCAAAGCCATGAAATCCATGATAAGCTCCAATACCACTTTCGCCTACACCGCCAAAGGGAAGATATTGATTGGCAACATGAAAAACGCAGTTGTTGATGCAGGCACCTCCAGACTGGATGGTGTTGATGATTTCTTTCTGAATCGCTGTGCTTTCAGAATATAAATAGCAAGCCAGTGGGTGCTGCGGTAGTTGATCCACGATCTCATAGACTTCCCCCAGCTTTTCATATTCCAGCACCGGCAAAATCGGTCCAAATATTTCCTCGGACATGACCTTGTCAGTCAAAATCACATCACGCATCACGGTTGGGGCAATAAACCGGGAAGTTGCATCACTTTGCCCTCCGACCAGAACTTTTTGTTGATCGATTAATCCGCAAATGCGCTGAAAATGGTTATCGTTAACTATGCGTGCAAAATCTGGGCTTGTAATGGCATCCTCACCATATACGCTAATAATACGGTCTTTAATTTTCGACAGAAATTTATCTTTAATGGACTTGTGTACCAATACATAATCGGGCGCAATACAAGTCTGACCTGCGTTAAGAAACTTACCACTGACAATACGCTTAACAGCAATATCCAGTTTAGCGTCTTCATGAACGATACAGGGACTTTTGCCGCCCAACTCTAAAGTAACCGGAGTCAGGTTTTTAGCCGCCGCGCTCATGACAATAGAACCCACACGCGGGCTACCGGTAAAGAAAATATGATCAAATTTTTGCTTAAGAAGAAACGTAGTTTCTTTAACTTCACCTTCTATATAAGCGATAAATTCCGGAGCAAAGGTCTCTCTGATCAATTTACGAATGGCTGCGCTGCAGGCCGGTGTCATCTCCGATGTTTTAATAACGGCAGTATTGCCTGCGGCAATGGCTGCGCTCAACGGTGAAAAAGTCAGGTTGATTGGGTAGTTATAAGGTGCAATAATCAGGTTTACTCCCAGCGGTGAGTAATAAATGAGGCTGGAACCCGGTTGAGTAAGCAGAGATGTTAATGCCCGTTTAGGCTTCATCCAGCGTTTCAATTTACGGATGGTTTCAGATATATCAAGAAGACTGAAACCAGTTTCAGAGAGATAAGCTTCAAACGCTGGTTTACCCAAATCCTGTTTCAAGGCCGCATTTATTTCACTTTCATACTTGACGAGTGCCGATTTAAGCTTGCTCAGGTTTTCAATACGGCGTTGATAGCTTTTTGTAGCGCCTGATTTAAAATATTCACGTTGTCTGGCAACAATATTTACAATTTCTTTTTCTATCGTTGCTGTGTTTTCTTTTTGGCTGTTTGCAATCACAATTTTCAAAACCTTATTAATTAGAGAAATGAAAAATCAAAACTTGATGTAAAAACTCCTCAAAAGTTCGACCTTTTTCGACAGTTTCTGAGATCATCACCACACTGCCAAAATTAAAGATACCATCTTTCTGGATATCCCGCCAAATCAATCTTTCTTCATGTCTTGATGGAATGCAGTGTCAATTTCTGTTCTTACAATAATTTCTTTCGCAAATTAAAAAACTACCTTGGCTCAACTCCTTAACAATCACGCCACTGCCAATACTGTAAATTCCGTCTACAAGTCCGAGTAAAAAGAACGAAAGATGAACGACGGAAGCCTGACGCTGTGTGTCCGCATATCATTTCATCGGCCGCATATAGTGCCGCTGGTCGCCTACACAAAGCGCAGAGCGACTCGATTGTCGGGTTTTTATCACTCTCAGTTAAGAGCGGAAAGCAGTTGATAGATACCAAGGCCTGCCAGCGCAGCCGATGATGCCAACATCAGTACACTTCGCCCCTGAGAGCCGAGAAACGATGTTGTTCCGAACAGAATTATGATCAACGAGAGGCAGAGGACCATTGTGACGTAAAATGAAGTTATCAATGTGATTGCGTGTCCGAAGGATTGTCTCCAGGCTTCGATGGTCAACGGCCCCAAGACCAGACTCCAACCTAAATATGGCCCGGGATTGACGAGGTTCACCGCAACGGCCTGAAAAAGCGTCTTCGGGACCGATGGCGCTTCCACTGCGGTTCCCCTCTTCTCCCGTCGCCATGCGACAAGTGTGCTTCCGGCGAAAAACAACAAAAGGATTCCTCCTGCGGCTTTCAATATGTGTTCAAAACCACCCGCAAATCGATTTAGCGCAAGCAAAACAAAGATAGCGATTGGCCCATCGCTAATCACTGGCGCAAAAGCTGCCGGTAATGTTCGCCGCCAGCCACTTATAGATACGCGAGACAGCAAGAAAGCCATAAGCGGTCCTGGTTGTACAGCGGCTGCAAATGCAAAGCCACTTCCGATGATTATGTACTTGAGCATTTTTTTATGCAGTTTTTTGTGGTTCTGGATATTACCCCAACGTTGCAAAAGTCGGAGGGCTTCAGAGTCAAGCGTCAAGGGTGAAGCTGTAAATTCCTACCGCAATCCCTTGACAACGCAGGATCTGAAGTCCTCCGGCTTTCCGCGTTGTTTTCAGGGTAAACAACATGGCAAAATCGACCCCATCCTTCGAATTCACCAGTGGGGATATCCTAATAATATTGGTTTTGCTATGATATTGTTTATAGTTACGAACCATTATCTATCCTTTGCCATTTTGTTTATGCAACTATGGGGATCACTCTACCTTGACAGCCGTTCCACTTACACTCACCATTAGCATGCCATTCTTTTCACCCAAGACCTCATAGTCGATATCCACCCCGATAACAGCATTTGCACCAAGATCGTTGGCTGATTCCTCAAGCTCTTCGAAAGCAACTTCCCGTGCCTTTTTTAATTCCTTTTCATAAGATCCGGAACGACCGCCGACAATGTCTCTGATGCCGGCAAACATATCCCTGAACATGTTGGCACCCATCACCGCTTCACCTGTGACAATGCCGAGATAGCTGGTTATTTTTTTGCCGTCGATTGTGGGTGTCGTTGTGATGATCATTGTTTGAACTCCTCATAAGAATTGCAGACAAGCAGGATTTCATTTCTATCCAACAGAATACACAGCCCCAACGTTGCAACTACGGGGCTAACTAGTGCCCATCCACGGTTTTATTAAGGGCACTGGTAATTTTCCGATCCAGAAATGTGCAATTTTCTGCAAGTTAAAGGAAATAAAGGAATTGCGTGGAGGCGTACTTCTGTACGCCGCACAAGCGATTCCAGACCTGTCACGCCAACGGCGTGATTGACGCCGACCTGTCCCGAAGCAGGCGGGGAGTTGCGGAAAAGGGCCATTTATGGACGGAAACTAACTGAGTGCCTCCCCGAGAGCGCCTAAAGCTTTGTTCCTGTACTCTTCGCATTTTTCCACGAAATCGTCATCAGGAGTCAGGAGATTCTGATGCGCAACTCACTCTCGCCAACTTCCACCGGATAGATGCGGATGGGCTGGGGGGCCGGGCCGTGTATTACACCACCGTCAAACGTGTAGGTAGATTTGCTCACGCTGCAGCACTGGACGGTTTCGGTACCCGGCACGTAGTCCAACCGGCGGTGTCCCAGGTGGGTGCACCGGTTGTGAAACGCCTGGTATTGCTTATTTTCCCCGAAAACAACCAGAACCCTTACCGGCAGGCTCTTCCCTTCGAACCGGACGGCCGTGCCCGGTCGGGTCAGCTCGGGAATTCGGTCCAGGCTGATGGTCAGCTGTCCAGATTCAAAGTGCCAGCCGCTTTCGTCCTGGGGTTTGCCCGTGGCGGAGATGCCGAAAATCCGCTGCCAAATACTGCGTTCTAATAATTTTACGGTCATGTGGAATCCTCACTTGCTTGTTCTTTGTAAAAGTCCTTTTTGGGAGAAAGTTTATACGTCATGCGGGTTATCTGGGTACATTACCATCGTCGATAGTTCGACCCCTTTACGATTGTTCGAAATGGGCCAAGCAGTAACTATGCTTTCCACGCACGCTGAACAGTAATTTCAGGCATTGGATAATGCTTGGAATTCAAGGTGTATATTTTACCGCCCGATTGCAGGACGGTGGCGGCCAAGATAGCATCGTTGACGTCAATTCCGTTGCGAGGATTCCATTTGCGATAAAATTCCCCGGCCATGTCGATGATCTGCTGATCAACCGGCGCAGTTTGAAACTGCGATAGGAATAGAAGTGTGGCCGACTCTTCAGCCGGTTGCATGAAAAAAACCAATTCGGCACGGTTCATGGCACCGACCCACAGGTCGTATTGCTCTTTATCCCGAAGCCTTTTGAGCAGGTTGAGCGCCTTGCGTTCACCGCGCAAATGCCAAATGAGAACATCTGAATCAATATAGGCCTTCATCGCTTATGTCTTTCATGAGATTTGCGCATGGTATCTTTGATGGTCTGCACGGTTTCGGCTGCCGAATTATCGCGCTGCCAGCTTCCGAATGTATCAGTTAAAACATCGAAACCGTGTTCCGCCTCTACCTTTTCAATATAAAACCGAACGGCATTTTCAAGAATTGCCTTTTTGGATGTTCCGAGCTTTTTCGCTAACATGTCGATATGTCGAATCACGGCTTCATCCATTCGGGTTGACATAATTTTGTCCATGATTGCCTCCATTTCTCTTACGTAAGAAATTTAACGTAAGAAAAATATGATTAATGCGATATGTCAAAAAATGTCAAGATTTTTTAGAGCGTTAAGAAGGAATCTCCCTGCAGCAAGCTGCAGGGTATCAAAGCTGTTTGTTTTTATCCCCTCACCCTATCCCTCTCCCCAGGGAGAGGCTATATGTGGTGACCCTGTAGCGAGCTACAGGGAATTATCACGTTAAACTTTAAAATTGGATTGGTCGATAAGTATAATGGTAACGGTTCACAGGTTCAGGGCACAACGTTCGGCGTTATTTTAGGGGCTACGTTCGTGCTTTATACGCTGAACTTGCAAGCGGATGTCTGCAGCCGGCTTGGTTTTTTAGAGAGCAGTAATTCGATTTGGACGTCAACCCTTAACCTCTGAATAGTTGAACCCTTTATATGAAACTTAACGGTACTCGACCCAAAGGAAGGTATGACCTGATGACATCGACGCCTTTTTACAGACCCGGCGCCATCTTCGGCACTTTGTTAATCCTTATTGCCGGACTCCTCTCCGGCTGCGGGTCAGGCGGTTCGGGCGGTGCAGGGTTTGCCCCGGAGACCGCCGATACGGCCCCGATTCTGTTTTCGGACGACTGGCCGGATGCCGGTACGGCTGACGGCCAGTGCAGCGTTCCGGCAGCAGCCCAAGCCGTGGACAGCAGTTATCCAGACCGGTTGGTGGGCAACGGAACCCCGGAGAGCTGCACCAGCGCCGCAGTAATCGAGGCGGTGGCTGCCGGCGGTGTGATCGCTTTTGACTGCGGCCCCGACCCGGTCACCATCACACTCTTGGAAACCGCCAAAGTATTCAATGATACCGGACCGGAGATCGTCATCGATGGCGGCGGCCTGGTGACCCTCAGCGGCGGCATTCAGCGACGGATCCTATACATGAACACCTGCGATCCGGATTTGGTCTGGACCACCTCCCACTGCCAGAACCAGGACCACCCCCGGCTAACGGTGCAGAACCTGACCTTCGCAAACGGCTATACCTCCGGTGCGGACCCCGGTGGTGGAGGAGCAATCTTCGTGCGCGGCGGGCGACTCAAGATCGTCAACTGCCGCTTTTTCAATAATCGCTGCGATGATGAGGGCCCGGACGTGGGCGGTGCGGCTGTGCGCGTCCTCAGCCAATATGACAACCAGCCTGTCTATGTGGTTGGATCAACGTTCGGCGGTCGCGAAGATCTGGGAAATGTTGGCGCCAACGGCGGGGCCCTGAGCAGCATTGGGGTGTCTTTCACCGTGATCAACAGCGTCATGCGCCACAACCAGGCCATCGGATTTGGTGCCAATCCCGCCCGTCCCGGAACACCCGGTGGCGGAAGTGGCGGAGCCATTTACAACGACGGCAACACCTTCACCCTCGAGGTGTGCGGCAGCAGCCTGACGGATAACACGGCCAACGAAGGCGGCGGGGCAATCTTTTTCGTGAGCAACGACCGCAGCGGCGCCCTGCACATCGACCGGTCCCATCTGAGCAACAACCCCAGCTTTGGCTTTGAAAGCGACCCCGGTATTTTTGTTTTGGCTGGCGAGATCGACTACACCGATTCGGTGATCGAATAGCGGCACGGTAACCTCTGGGATTGTACCGTTTGTGGATGGATAGTAGTCAGTGCCCATCCACGGTTTCATTAAGGGCACTGACTATTTTCCGATCCAGAAATCGCCATTTTCTGCAAGTTCAAGGAAATCAAGAAATTGCGCGGAGGCGTACTCCTGTATGCCGCACAAGCGATTCCAGACCTGTCACGCCCAAGGCGTGATTGACGCCGATCTGTCCCGAAGCAGGCGGGGGATTGCTGAAAAGGGCCATTTATGGACGGAAACCAGTTAAGACCGCAGGGTGGCCGTCAACCGCAGCGGGTTCAATAACAACTCCAGGGCCGAAACGATTCCCACACAGACCACGTCGGCCGAATTCAGCGTTGTCACTGCCGCACCCTCCGCCAGAATGACCGCGACCCCCAGGGCCGAGGCTTTCAACATCAGGGCGTCGTTGCGGCCATTGCCGATACAGACGGTGCGATCGCTGCCCAGTTTCTCGACAAACGCCAGTTTGCCGCGGTCCTGGTTTCCGGGGGGCAAAATTGTCAATTCACAGGGGATCCCTTCGAGTTGCGCGCGCGCCTTGCCAAAAGTATCGGCTGTGACGACAAAAATGTTTAATTCCGCGGAGAGCTTCTCGAGGCACTCCCTGACGCCGGGAACCAGGATGCCGTCCACGGCCAACGTGCCGTTGTGGTCCAGAACCAGATAGTCAAGCCTGAGGGTCCCGTGACCCGGGATGTTCACCTCGATCATCTTTCCTCCTTTAAAAAGCGAATAAAGGTCCGCTATGAAACGAGCTGTCTTTCCGCCAACGCTTTCCGCATTCTCTCCAGGGCCTCGTCGAGAACGGACAGCGGGCAGCCGAAGTTGAGACGCACGTAACCCGGACCCCCGAACTCGCGGCCGTCGGACAGTCCGACCCCGGCCGCCTCAAAGAAAGCGATCGGATCGGTCAGCCCGGTTGCGCGAATGTCGATCCATGCCAGGTAGGTCGCTTCAATGGGTGTCATCTTCAGCGCCGGCATGCTGTTGACCGCCATGGTCACCGCATCGCGGTTTTTCCGCAGGTAATCCAACAGGGCGTCATGCCAGTCGCCGCCATGACGGTAGGCAGCCAGTGCGGCGGTAAACCCCATGGTGTTGACCATCGGCACGATCCCGGCCATCGCGGATTTAAACCGCCGTCGAAGGTGCGCGTTCGAAATCACGGCAAAAGAGCAGCCGAGCCCCGGAATGTTGAAGGTTTTGCTCGGTGCCATCAGGGTGATGGTGCGGTCGGCGATTTCGGGAGCGAGCGTTGCAAAGGGAACGTGGCGTTTGCCGGGTTCCAGGATCAATTCGCAGTGAATCTCGTCGGAACACACCACGATATCGTGTTTTTCACAGATCGCGGCCAGATTTGCCAGCTCATTTCGGCCGAACACCCGTCCCACGGGATTGTGAGGGTGACAGAGAATGTAAAGCCGGGTGTCGGGCGTAACGGCTTTTTGGATGCGGTCGAAATCCATCTGCCAGTGTGCGCCGGAATGGTGACCGACTGTATCGGTTTCATCGGTTCTATGCCCACCCGAGCACGATAGCGGTACGGTAGACAGCGAGCGTCCGGAATATCCAGGGGCTTTGAGAAAGGGAGGATAGACGGGAACAGTGGTCAATACCCGGTCGTGCTCGCGCCCCACCGCCCGGCAGACGACGTTCAGGCCGGTGACAAGTCCAGGCAGCCAGACGAGCCATTCCTCTTCAATCACCCAGTCGTACTTTTCCTTCAGCTGAGACTGAACTTCACTAACCAAGTTCTGCGGCACGGCTGTGTAACCGAATACGCCATGGTCGGCGCGTTCATGAAGTGCCGTGATCACGGACGGCGGCGAGCGAAAGTCCATGTCCGCCACCCACATGGGGATAACGTCCCGCCCCGCGTACTTGTCCCATTTCATGCTGGCGGTTTTGCGCCGGTCAACCGGTGTATCGAACTCAAAACCTGCGTCTTGTCTCACGGTCTCATCTCATTTCAAAGGCATTGTGTAGGGCGGCCCGAATGGCGGCATCGGCACGGTCCTGCTTAATCGACTGATTCGGGCCTGTCAAGCGGCATGTTCGCCCGGCGCCACGGGAGCCTCATGTTTTCCCCATAGTTGCATAAACAACATGGCAAAGGATAGCTATTAATACGTAATTATAGCCAATATCGTAGCAAAACCACTAATTTTAGGATATCCCCATCGATGAATTCGAAGGATGGGATCGATTTTGCCATGTTGTTTACCCAGCGGGAAAGCCGGAGGACTTCAGATCCTGTGTTGTCAAGGGATTGCGGTAGCAAATTACAGCTTCACCCTTGACGCCTGACTCTGAAGCCCTCCGGCTTTTGCAATGTTGGGGGTCTCACCATACCGCGCCGCTCAGGTTTTGTTTGACCGGGTTGAAAACGAAATTCCCATCGAATATGTCCGGGTCTGTAAAATGCGCCCGTCCGATCATTTTGACGGCATGATGGTTGCGCTGGCGCATGTAGCCGATGTCGTGGATTCCAACGGAAAAAAAGATGTAGGGTTCGATGCGGGTGGAATTTTTCATGATTCCTGCGGCTGTGAAAACACTTTCGGATGATCCGTCCGCACGCGGCAGTGCTTCCAGACGATCGTAATGCATCAGCTGGTATATCGCGGCATCGGCAGGGGCTTCTGACGCGTAGAGGTGTTCGACCTGGTGCCAACCAGAGTTCACGCGCAGGTTCAACGGTTTGTCGGGGTAGTCCGGCGGCAGCCACACCGGCACGAAGGGATAGAGCCCGTTGCTGCTCGGAAGGATCTTCTCCAACCTTTCCTTGGGCGGAGCATAAAAATGGTAACAGCCGCAGTTGTTCATTATATCCACCATCACCGGTTGCCCGTTCCGATCCAAGCTGATCCGAAGTGTGAGACCGTCCAGAGAACCTTTTTCATAAGAAGGCGTCTTCTCGCCGCTTCTCTCGGAGTACCAGAAAGTATAGTTGATCTGCAGCACCGGTATCCGGCTGATAAAAGAGGTGGTGATGTAGTAGTAGATCGCCGGTCGCCGCTGGTCGATGGCCACGGTCCCGCCGTTCCAGATGACCTCGCCGAATCGATCGTAACCGGCAACGACATCCTGGAAAATGATCGGTGCATAGGATCGAACCAGTGCCATGAGGTCCGCATCGCTGAGATCGGGCAGGCCGAAGGCATTCCGCCGCGCTGCGGCGAAAAGATGCGCTGGTTTCGCGCCCCCGCTGGTGCCACCGCCCTCGGCCGCGAACGCCACTAAACGCCCTTCGACCGTCAGGTCCGCAATCGGCGCCTGGTGCCATATTCTGAACTTATTATAAGCGACCTTGGTGCCGATGGTGATGGGTATGGCGGCGATGGGGTAAAGACCGAAGACCCGCATGGATGTGGAATATTCGTCCGGGACGGCGACGGTGCCCTTTAAAGTCTCGAAAAAAACAGGCTGAATTCGGTCGTATTCGGACAATTGCGCGGCCGCCGCAGACGTCCGGACCAGCAATGTCTTACGATCGGGAAATCCACCCGGTTTCGAGCTCAAAACGCTCAGAGTCTCGTTAGGAAGATTTTGAATTTCTTTTTTTCTGGCCTCGTAACCCAGTCGATACATCTCTTCGACCCAGAGTGTTTTCTGTTCGTCATCAATGAGGCGCACTTTCATGGCCGCCAGAAAACGATCGGTGCGCAGGTAAGGGAAACCCGGCACTTTATAACTCGACGCGTCCTGCACACCGGCTTGGGCCACTACCGCATCGAGTTCGGTGAGAAGCTGCTCGGCCTGTGGCGGTCTTCCCGGCAGCGCCGCTTTCTGGCGCGGCGTCAGGCCGGTGCAACCCTGAAGAAGACCAATCACAAATACGGCAACCGTGACGATGAATAAATGTCGCCGTATGGAAGTTTTTCTCCGTTGCCCCGCGGTCGGGAAAGCCGACCGGACCACCCACTTTTCGACTCGTTTGGCTCGTTTCCGCAACCGTCTATTCCTCATGCCGCCTTACTCGGAACGGTATGGTCATGTCCTTCGTTTTCGCGCCTTGCCGGACGGGCGCCGCAACACCCAAAATTGCGACCGTATCTTTTCGCAAACCTTTAGCCGCCGCATCCGGCCGGCGGGGAGACTTGCGCAAGGAAACGCTGCAGAACGTAGAGGCCATCCGGCGTGAAAAGTCGCTTGCGGCTGATCTCCAGGATTTCATGCACGGGGTGGAAGCCGCCGCTCTCCACTTCTTCTTCCTGCAGAGTGACATCGCCGTTGTAAGTGCAGGAAAAGACCCGGCCCCATACCCGGTTGCCGGCGTCTTCGTGAAAAAAATCGAAATGGCCCTTTAACTGCACGCCGGTAATGCCAAGTTCTTCCGCCAGTTCCCGCTGCGCCGCATCCTCGTAAGACTCACCGGCCGAAACAACCCCCCCGGTAGCCACGTCAAAGTATCCGGGATAAATGTCCTTGCTCGTGGTCCGCTTCTGAACAAAAAGATCGCCCTCGTCATTGAAGACCAGGATGTAAGTGGCCCGGTGGGGCAGCCCGTCGGCTCGCATGCGCGAACGTGGGGCGGCGCCGACGACACGGTTTTTTTCATCGACGATGGTGACGATCTCTTCCTGGATTGGAATTGGCATGTCTAATCGACGTC
>JBATHN010001072.1:0-1975 GCA_049666885.1 Desulfobacterales bacterium | reverse complement strand
GTGGAGTTCAAGGACACCGACCTGTTCTTTCTGGCCTTTGGCGACGGTACAATCGGCTGGCTCAAGAGCAAGGGTTACCTCGTAGGCACCGACAAGGAACAGGGCTTCTACACCGACGGGCGGATCGCTTTTTACCTCAAAGGGGTCATAAAGGGTAAATACCTCGTCACGGCCGCCATGGACACCGGCCACAGCGAATTCGAGGATCTGTTCAAAGACCTGGATAACAAACAAACCGAGCGGTTGCTCACCAACCTGGACCCCGACAAGATCTATCCGGTTTACGGGGATTCGAGCACGGTGGTTTACGATACCGATTCGAGGGGCAAGTTCTTTCTGGCCCTGGACAGCGACGAATTCCATGCCCTGGTGGGCAACTATCAGGTCAGTCTGACCGACACCGAGTTGGCCCGCTACCAGAGAACCTTTTTCGGTGCCAACGCGGCCTATCAATCGCTGTCTAAGACCCGCTACGGTGATCCCAACACCAAGGTTTTGGTTTTCGGCGCCGAGGTGCAGCAGCTGCATGTCAACGATCAGTTGGAAGCCACCGGCGGGTCGCTCTACTACCTGAGCCATCGCGACATTATCGAAGGCAGCGAGCAGGTGAGCCTGGTGGTCAGGGACAAGAACACCGGGTTGGTAATTTCGCGCACCCCGCAGCAGCAAAACGTGGACTACACCATAAAATACGATGTGGGGTATATCCTCTTTCACCGGCCCATCACCAGCAAGGCGCCCGACGGCTCTATCATCAATCAGGATATCCTGCCCGGCAACCCGGTCATCGTCGAGGTGGAATACGAAGCCGTGGCCGACTCACTCGACAAGAAGGCCTATGGCGGCCGTGTGCGGCAGCAGATCGGAGACCACGTGGCCGTCGGCGGCACTTACATCAAGGACGACCTGGGGACAGAGTCCTACACCTTGCAGGGGGTCGATACGGAAGTCCGCCTGGGCGATAACACACGCCTCATCGGCGAATATGCCCAAAGCGAGGGTACCGGCAACGAGGTATTCGTCAGTACCGACGGCGGACTCAATTTCAGAGACACCACCCCCCTCGGAGGCCAGAACGGCGATGCCTACAAGCTGGCGGCCGAGGTGGACGTCGGAGAATGGTTTGAGCGACCGGACCGTTATTTTATGGGCGCCTATTACAAACGGCAGAATCCCGGTTTCTTCAACGAGGGAAATCTCCTGCAGACCGGGACCGAGAACATCGGCATGAACCTGTCGTTCAAGCTGAGCGAAGCCGATATGCTGCGGGGCAAGCTCGAACGGACGGAGATCGATGCCAACGAAAACGTTGACAGCACCTCGGAGACCATCGGGACCCTGCAGTATATCCACGACCACAGCTGGTGGGGAGTGACCCTCGAATATCAGAGTCGAAACCGCGACGGCGGGCAGGTAACATCGGAGGCCGGCGACAACAGTTATGCCGCCGCCGGGCTGCGGGTCGACGCCACCGACGACTTGACGCTCAACCTCGACTACCAGCAGACCGTAACAGGGCCGACCAACAACCAGGCCAGACTGGGAACCCGCTACCAGATCCACCCGAACCTGGCCCTGGAGGCCGTCGGCACCGTCGGCAGCGAAGGGCAATCTGTCCTTGGCGGCGCGGTGCTACAACTCGGCGAAAAAGAGTTCTATATCAACCAGCGTTTGGCGGATCACCGGCCCGGCAGGAGTACATCAACGGTGGTCGGCACACGGGCAATGATAGATCCTTCGACGAAAGTGTACTCCGAATACCAGTGGGAAAAACTCGATGACGCCGACCGCAATGTGTCGGTGCTCGGCGCCGAACGTCAGTGGGAGGTGGGCACCGGGCTGAAGATGCTGCTCGCCGGGGAATACGGATCTACCGCTGCGGATTCCGGGGACATCGATCGCTATGCGATCGCCGGTGGCGTCAATTATAGCCACCCGGCCGGCTTCAAGGCCGCCTCCCGCCAGGAATTCCGGA
>JBATHN010001071.1:0-2989 GCA_049666885.1 Desulfobacterales bacterium | reverse complement strand
AATCCGCTTTGAACCTGATGGAATCCAAATCGTCGGCATGGTCTGTTCCGGTTTTGACTTGCAGTGCCTTGGAGATGGACGGATTGGAAGATGTGTGGAAGACCATATTGGATTACCGGCAAAAACTTACGGATGCCGGTGAGTTAGCTGAAAAGCGTCGTCTACAGTCGGTCGATTGGATGTGGTCCCTGGTTCAAGATGGCTTGAAGGATCGATTTTTCGAGAATCAGAAGGTTAAAGCACTGTTGCCCGATATTATCGGTGCTGTCGAAAAAGGGCAAACATCCCCCACTGCGGCAGCCTATGAATTACTATCTTTGCATGGTAAATGAACAGCCTCCAAAAATCAGCGACTGATGGAATAAAGGGTTCCTGCTTCAGATCGGGCACAGCGGTACGACGAAGGCCTCGTGGAAAAATTCTAATTTCGCGGCGGAAATTTTCAATCCTCAACGGAATCATCGATCTGCTGGATATCATATCGGCTCCACAATAGTGCCTCCTGGCAACCGAGCAGGCTGGCGGCTTCCAGGTCTTGGCCCGCCAATCGACTATTGCCAAGCAAATAATAGCATACTCCCCGTTTAAAGAAGGCTTCGGCAAATCCAGCATTGCGGTCAATAGCCTCCGTAAATGCGGTAACAGCTTCCGATAGCTTTCCAGCGCGTTTCAATTTACAGCCTTCCTCATACCAGTTATGGGCCGTACGCTCTTTTTTTTGATTTATCATGCTTCTTTTGCAACTTCGGGGTTTATTATGTCGATGGCGTTTGGGACGGTTTAAACCGCTTCCGACAATCCCGGACGGTTCTTGACAGTCGAGATGCCTGAAGGTAATTAAATTAAAAACAGCCTTGATTCAATACCGCGATTCAAAACGAGGTGCCGGCTATGGTAGAAAGCCACCGCTTCACCTATTCGCGCTACGACTTAGGGCTCACTCAAAGATAACGTTACCTTAATTATTCAGATATGAGCTTTTTAAGGGCTTTTCAACCCAGAACGTTGAACCCTGAACCGCTCAATCCAGGTTTTAATTTTATCAACTTATTTTTTCGCGACCCCTTAATGGATGAGGGCCATGAATATCGATTTTTTAGATAAAATAGACATTAATTTTCTGAAAACTTTTCAAGACGCACTAGCGGTTGACAACTTCGATGATCTTTTTGAAGTCATCCTGTCACACCTCCTTCAAATCCGTCATGTGCGCCAGGCTGAAATTTTTTTGTTCAACAAGCAGGACAAATTGGTGTCGGTCGCCAACGCCAGGACTTTGGGCCACAATGGCAAGGCAACCCAAAAGATCAGGACTCAAAGTTGGATCATCGATTCGACGGTCAGACATTCCACCCGGCGAGTGAGAGTCCCCGATATTTTCTTTTCCCATTCCATTCCGCTTATCAGCGACGGAAAGCCGCTGGGGTTCTTGAAGGTACAAATGGATCAAATTCCTAAGGTTGGTAATGACCTAATGGGTAGATTTTATCTCGCAGGGCTGCAGCTTTCCTCAAAAATCAAACAACTCATGCTGAACAATGAAATCGAGGATTTAAATAACGAACTCAAGATGTTGACGACCGATAACAGAGAAAATCAGATGCGAATTACGTCTCTGAGCAAGGAACTCTACGCCATCAGTGCGATATCCACCAAAATAAATCAATCGATGGATTTGAAAAAGTCACTGCACAAATCAATGCTGAAAATAAAGGAGGTTTTCAGATCATCAGGAGTTCTCGTATGCCTGAAAAACCCGAGAGGTTCCAAGCACAAACTATCGACCATTCACATACAGGATGGCTATCTTGATGCGACTCTTCTCAAAAAAATCGATAAATTGGTTTTGCAGAACTTCATTGCCCCACAGCAGTTTAAAGAAGGCAGTCCATACCTCAGGTCTCATCACCCCAAACAGGTTGACTTACATCATGATAAATTTAAATCCCTTATCGGGACGCCGATGAAATCCCAGAAAAAAACCATCGGTGCCCTCATCATTTTGCATGCGACCATCTGCCCAGTCAACCAGGATGACTTCAGATTGCTGTCCGGGATTGCCAATATCATGGGGATGGCCATTGAGAACATGAACCTTTACCGCCAGAGTCAGCAGAAAAAAAAGGAGTCGGCTTTTCTGGTCAACTCTATGTCAACCTTTAATCAGAAACTAGACCTGGAAAAGACCTTGGCGTCGATAGTGGAAAAAGGCGCTGAGTTTATCGGCCCTCATTGCCAGGTTTTTTTATTCTCCGAGACCAAAATCCCGATGATCCAGTACATCAAAAAAAAACAAGACCACCATTCCCCGGTCCAGTTAAAGACCTCCGACTGGATCCAGCCCAAAGCGGTTAAGTCTTTTTATAAACAAATGATACTTCAAAAACGGCCGTCACTGGTCAATGACATCGTTCGTTCTAAAAAAATTAAAGCGGATGAAAAGGCGTATTTTGTGAGTAATAAGATTCAGTCCATTCTGGCGGTTCCGCTCAAATTATCGAGCAAGCCTTTGGGATTATTGCTTTTGGGCAGGCAAAAAGGGGGCCGGACGTTCGACGTTAATGACCTCGCGGTTGCTGAAGCGCTGGGCGCTGCGGCGTCGGTCGCCATCGAAAATGCTCGCGTGTACAACGCAAGTGTTGAGATGAGCGAATTTTTCGAAAGAAAGATCAGTGAAAAAACCAGTGAGATAGAAAAAATTCAAGAGATACAAAAACTGCGAGTGGAAAATCGAAAAGATATCATTTTTCGGATTAATAAAAAAGGTCAATTTGTTTTTGTAAACAAGGCCATGGAAAACCTGACGGGTTGCTCCCGGGAAGAATTGTACCGGGGAGACATCATGTCCAAGGATGTGGTCGCTATCGAAGATCGTAAACGCGTGCGGGATGGCTTTCGGCAAATGTTAAACGGTGAGCATCCCCTGATCAGAGATCTGGAGTATCGTCATCTTAACCGCCTTGGCGAAGATCATGTCATCTCCCTCACC
>JBATHN010001070.1:0-2795 GCA_049666885.1 Desulfobacterales bacterium | reverse complement strand
GGCAGAACCTCTGGCCGCTGCCTCCAGTTTGATCGAAGAGGAAACATGTAAATTTCGGTGAAAAATGCCAAATCGCAAACTACAAATAACAAATAAATCACAATGACCAAAACTCAAAATGTCGAATCTGTTTGCATCATCAAATTAAGCATTTTCACCATATGCCCCTGAGTATCTGCGGCCGCAGCGACATAAGCCAGACCTAACGGCAACACCGGCATGTTGATCTGTTCTGTATTGGCAGATATCAGTAAAACTTTCATGCCTTCGGGCTCCTGCACAAATCTTCAATACATCATTCTTTGAAGACCACTTTTATCTACAAAATCTGTAACCGTTCACAGGGCTGCGAAGTCCGAAGCGCTTCAAACCACCTAATTGTATGCGTTTAAAGGGTGCCGCAGATGCAAGGCGTCGGGCGCGCAGACGTACTTTTGTACTTCAAGTGCCCGACAACAATACAGATGCGGTGCCCTGTGAACGCTTACAAAAATCTTATGTCTTATCAGACTTCCTTTTCAACACTTTTAATCCATAGGGACAGACTGCTGAGCAAATCCCGCAGTTATGCCCCTTGTGATATTGAAAATAGTGTTCCTTTTTCCACTGGTCACATGCCCGCACATCCAATATCTCCTCACGTGGCACTCCCGGGTGCCATGCGTTGCCTTTCAATGCTTTTGCAGGGCAGGCTTCCACGCAGCGTATACAACGACCGCAGAAGTTTCTTTCCATCGCGGGTCCACACGGAAGCGCGATGTCGGTGAAAACGGTACCCAATCGAATCCATGATCCGAACGGGCGCGTGATAAGCTGACAATGACGACCGACCCAGCCCAACCCCGCTCTTGTTGCCGCAGTTTTGTGGGGGAAGTCCCCTTTGATATTTACCGGGTCGGTGCGGTCCGAGGCCGCCAGCGGTTTTGATCTAAAACCCCTGGCTTTGATCTCGACTGCTATTTCTGCTGACAATTCATTGATACGGTTGTTCGCTCTGGCATATTCATCCGCGTAAGCTTGATTGGGGCCGTTCTGGATACTGACCATTACTTGCGGGTTTATGGGGATAGCCCACGAAAGAGCGAAAGGAAATCTTTGTCCTGTTTCATTCTTGGGCGTAGGAAAACCCCGAAGATCCGCCGCACCCCAAAGGGTAATCTTGTGCGCTTCAATCCACTCAACAAGCCAGGGAGGGGATATTGTTGATGAATTAGACAATTCCTGCCTCGCATCTCAAAAGTATTGTTGCACGAGCACTAAGGGTTCGCGAAAAAATAAGTTAGCAATTTTGGGCGTTGAGGTGCCCGGCCGGCAGGGCGCAAAGACGCAGGAATATCTGGATATTCCGAGTTTTCGCAACGCAGCCGTACGAGATGCATCGGCGTCCAAAATGTGAAGTAATTTTTGAGCGAGCCCTAAGGTTAACATCGCGCAGAATTTTCTATTTCGCGGGTAGGGACAAGGCAAAAGCTACCCCTTGTTCGATCCTATAAGATAACCTCTCGTCGGTGTTATAACCTTCAGGAGAGACCATTACCCAACCTTTCATCGGTTTTCCTGTAATGTCGAATTTCCCGGTATTCGGCTGTTTCAATGCATTTTCGTATTTTTTCGGTCCTATCCGGACAATGAGACGTTCATTCAAGATGCCACAGGCCATATTTCCGCTTAGAATGAAGCAGACCCCTCCGAACATTTTCTTTTCCTCTAAACGCGACTTGCCTTCCAGTAGAACTCTCACTCTTTGTGCAAGCCCTTCATCGTAAGCCATTTTATTTGCTCCTACTCTTTCTGCTGCCAACCTACATTGGGCAAGCGCTCACATATGCCTGTATTTGTCAAGGCCTGTTCAATTATTTGCTTAAAAATTGATATATTGCTGCAAAATCTTTTCTTCCAAATCCACTCCGCTTCGCATTTGCGTATAATTCTTTGGCAAGATTCGCTATTAATAGCGGTTGATTGTTCTCATATGCCGTTAATGCAACCAGGTGCAAATCCTTGTGCATCAATTCCAGAGGAAATTGGGCTTCATAGTCATCCGCACGGATCATTTCCGCCTTGGCTTTTGTAAATGGAGCCGACACTAATAAATTAGGCAAGCTGTCCAATAAAAAGTCTTTTGACAATCCCAGTTTTTCACCAAGCAGAAGAGCTTCCGAGAAAGCTAACATGGACTGCGCGAGAAGAGAATTGACAAGCATCTTATAGGAAGTACCTTTCCCGGTTCCTCCTACATGCACGATCTTGTTGCCCATGAAATTCAAAAAGGGCGTAATCTCTTTCACGTCACTTGTTTCTCCTCCCACAAAAAAAACCAATTCCGCATTCTCGGCATGGGGTTTCGTTCCCGATACAGGGGCATCCAAAAACCTGATAGCATGATTTTTAGCGATTAGGCTTTCTTTACACGAAAACGAAGGATTTACAGTCGAGCAATCAACCCAGATGGCATTGTCCTTCATCTCAAAAATAAATCCATTTTCCGAGAGTGCCATCTCTTCGATGACCTCCGGAGACGACAGCATTGTAAACACGATGTCTGCATCTTTTACTGCTTCTTGACCTGTTTTTGCGACTGTCGCACCTGATTTCTCGAGTTTTTGCATCGGGTCCATTGAACGATTAAAGACGGTAAGGGTAACATCATTGTTCAATAGATTTTGGGCCATTCGACATCCCATAATCCCTAATCCGATAAATGCTGCTTTCAATTTTTCCTCCTTTTTTTAACATCTTACGACTTTTTGTCCTTCAACAAATCCTTCAGGCTCGCAAACGGCTTGTTTCCGTGA
>JBATHN010001069.1:0-1830 GCA_049666885.1 Desulfobacterales bacterium | reverse complement strand
GTGGCGACCGGCAGGGGTCCGACCGCCCAGTCGACGGCCACGCTGGAGGCGATGCCGATGACCTTGCCGTGGATGTCGATGAGTGGTCCGCCACTGTTGCCGCGGTAAAGCGACGTGTCGACCTGGAGGAAATTTTCGAAGGCACGTCGAACATGCCCCGTGGTTACACTTACGTTTATGGCCATTTCCTGAGTCCGGCTGCCGAGAGGGAATCCTAAGGTGATGACCGGCAGAAGTTTGGGAACCTTAAGGGGGTCCATTCCGTGGTCGAGGGGCAGGGGCCGCAAACCCTCCGGGGCGGGATCGATCTTGAGAACGGCAAAATCATCTCGTAGGGGCGCTTTGATCTGTTGCCAGGTTTTTTCGGGCGCTTTGCCCACACCGGAAATGGTCAGCCGGCGATTTCCGACGGTGCTGTATGCCTCTTCAAGGGCGTAGCGGTCTTCGAGGTCTTCCGACTCCGTCAATCCCGGCAACCGTTTGAATGCTTTCTGGCCTTCGAACCACAAATAGGATCTGTATCCCAGACGAATCTGGATCTCCTGCCGCCGCAGACCGGCGAGTACGGCGAAAAGTCTGTTGTCTTCCAGCCATGGACAGGCGACATGGCGGTTGGTGAGCAGATAGCCGTCGGGATCAGCGAGAAAAGCCGTTCCTTCGGTACGATTGCGGTAATAGACTTTTTCGTCACTTTCCAACCAGTATTCCACCAGAACAAACGCCACCGAGCCGGCGTAGCGGTTGGCGTAAGCCGTCAGTTCGGCCTCACCCCCAGGTCTTTCAGAGGTAAAATAGAACCATGCGACCAGTCCGATCGTTGTAAGCAGGATCATCAAGACGGCCAATAGCCGGATCCATCGCTTTATTCCGCGGATTTCCCGTGATGGTGTCTGCTCATGGGATCGCCGTAGGGACTCATGGATGTCTTTTTCCCTTATCCGGGTGAGTGTTTCTTCGACTTTGGCCATTGATCGCGGCCGCAGGTCCGGGTCGTCGGCCAGCATCAGTTTGACGAGGACTTCCGCTTCCCGCGGTAGAAACAGCTCTTCAATCTCTTTCGAAACGTCTTCCACTTCGAGGTTGGCGGTGAGCAACTCGACGAAGATCTTGCCCAGGGACCAGATGTCGCTGCGGGTATCCAGAGGGCGACCGTTGATGATGTCCGGATGGCTGATGAGCAGCTTTTTCAACATGGGACCAGGCCGATCCATTTTCGGATCGAGAAACCGGGACAACTTGTAATCGATCTTAACCTGCAGGTCCTTTCCCTGCTTTCGGAAAGGGATAATGTCATACAAAACGAGATGGGGGATGAAATGACCGGTCCGGTGCAGGCCCTCGAGGATCGATGCGATACGGGCAAAAAGCCTGAAAGTGGCGCAGTAGTCTTGGAAGAAACCGGAAGCCATCAGGTTCGTCCAGCTTTCGGCTTCAATCCATTCGCTAATCCGGTACCACACGCCGTCGGAGGATTTCCGGATTTCATAATGTTGGACAAAGTAGTCCTCGGGAAGTTTTTTGAGCTCTTCGAGTTCCTGCTTGAGGCGTCCGGCGATCGTTTCGTCGACGCCCGAGAGGGGCGTGAATATGCGCAGCATGACCGGCGCCCCGGCGCCTTCTTTGACGGCACGGCACAGGATGCTGGCATAGCCTTCGTGTAAAATTTCCAGGATCCGATACTCGTCGATGGACTTGCGCCCCTCTGCGACCTCACTGCCGCAGGAGGGACAGGCGGTGATCTCTTCGGCCAGCATCTGGCCGCAAGTCTGGCAAAGTTTCATCGATTTCCCCCGGGGCTGCTGTAAAATTACTATACAGGAGGGTGTAAAT
>JBATHN010001068.1:0-4267 GCA_049666885.1 Desulfobacterales bacterium | reverse complement strand
TCGGACGCAACCCAGACCACTTGCCCCTTGTCGTTGATGTCAGGAATAAAATCCAAGTATTCGTTATTTGTAAGTTGGATAACTTGAGCACCATCATACAAGAATATTTCAAGGTCATTGCCGTCATGCCCGAACCAGACCGCCTGTCCTTGTTCGTTAAAGTGCGGGCTGAAGTCGTCGTAGATATTGTCTGAAAGCTGAATTATTTTAGCACCGTCAAAAAATAATATTTCCTTGTCACCGATATCCGCTTCCCAGACCACCTGTTCCCGATTGTTAATATCAGGTTCCGAATCTTTATAATTGTTGGTGAATTGTTTAATGCTTTTACCGTCATATCGGAATAGACCATACAAAGAATGTTCCCAGATTACCTGCCCATTATCATTAATGACCGGACGCAGATCCGTATCATCGTTGTTGGTAATTTGGATTATTTGGACTCCGTCGTACATGAATATTTCATAGTCATGACCGTCAAATCCAGACCAGACCACCTGCCCGAGGTTGTTAATACGCGGATTCACATCTATGGCATCGTTATCTGTCAGTTGCGTGATCGTGTAATTCTGACTGTAGGCAATTGATGCAAATGCGGAAAATAACATCGGTAATAATATCGATATGAAAATAAACCTTTTCATATATAATTATCCTGTCTTCCAGTTCCGATACATGGGCAAGGTCACCTCAAACCATATGATAAGAATACCTTATGACAACCAGGTTTGTCAAAAAATGTGTTGCAGATCCGTTTTCAACCCAATATCCGTTTCTCATTTAGATTTTTAACCGCAGATTAAGGGTTTCCCAAGTTTCGTGTCTGAAAAAGAATACGGGATATGGATAATGAGGTGCAGGCGAGTGAGAACGACCGGCAGAGAAAGTATAGGAAGTTTTGGGATATGGTTTTGAATGATTATGGGAAGGCTGAATTCAATTTAAAATGCATGTGGACGCCTTGTTATACGGTTTGGCAATCGTAAGCGTTTTTCAGCAAGTGCAGGTTGGTTTAAATAGCAGCAGGCGTGAGTCGGTCACAGCTTAAGATTTGTTTACTGTATATTTACTTTAAACGCGCCCTTTTCTTCCAGGAGGGCTGTAGGCCATTTTACAGGGATAAAGCCTTGTGCAATAAGGTTTTTGATCGTCTAGAAACCATCATTCAGGAAGACGTCGATCCTAATACTGGCCGCCCTGCCATGGATCTATGGAAAACCTATGGCAATTGATAGCCAAACGCCGCCCAATGTCGGACGCAGGTGCCACCTCCAATCGTACCGAACCGTAAGTCACTGGTGTTAACTCCTGACTCAAAATTGACCTGAACAGAGCCAGCAGTATTCAGACTGAACCGCCGGATGGTTCGAGAGGTAGACTGATCAATGACATAATTCATTGAAAATTCACATGGTGGAGACGTATCACTCTCCACATAAAAGTACAGGTCTTTCAGGATCATGGGCGGCAGTGCCAGCCCTGCCGCAGACCATTCACCAGAGGCTGAAACAATGGTCTCTGGAGTGGCCGCGGGCATTACCGTCTCTGTTAGAGGTATTACGACGACCCGAGGTTGCTCTTGAGCGAAGCCAATAAACGAGGTGCCGAGCAAACTGAGGGCAACGACAAAGGCAATAAAATTTTTCATTTGACAAGCCTCCCTGGTAGGTGGGTGATCTTAGTTACACGAAAATACGACGTTACAAGGTCTATCAATCTATTGTCCCCGCCTGGAGTCAGAACAAATGGTAATTACATAACCGGAAGGGGGATATTTGAGCAGAAGAAGATACTTTAAATTATTGGATTTTATTTGAAAGATCAAGATTTTTAATTTATCGTGCCGCTATCAGCATTATGGCTATAGTTTAGATACGTACAGACATACGACGAAAACGGTGTTGTTGAAAGTTGCACCTGCTTGCCACAGATCAAACTATTCAAAATTCCAACAAATATCACGATACCGTCTGGATATATTTAGGGAATGCACCGTTTGATAGATGCCGGGGAATGACAGCAGGCCAGGGGCGGTCACACATTTTGCTTTGTTGGAGTTAACACTTTAATTGATTCTTAAAATTGATTAATTGAGATTAGTTGAATTAGTTTTCCTGGCCCGTCCCGATTCCTGCATTGGACTTAAATCGTTTTGCCAGAAGCGCGATATGAGCCGGTCCCACCTCGCAGCAGCCGCCCACAATGCCGGCCCCTCTGGTGACCCAATCCGCCGCGAATCCGGCATAGGCCTCCGGGTCCAAGTCCTTGCGTTTTTGTAGCACGTCCACGGTGGCGCCAGGTTCGAGGAAGGCTTCATTGATATGAGTGAAACCGTTGGCGTAGGCCCCGACGCGAAGGCCGCAGCCGGTCAGTTCTCCCACAGCAAGATCCACAGCCTCGGGGATGGAACAGTTGACCAGAATCGTATCCAGCGACATAGCATTGCAAAGCTCAACAACCAAGGAAATCTTCTGGCCGGACCTCAGTCGAGTGCCGTCATAGTCATCCACCGTTACCGCAAGCCAAACCGGCAACCCCACTGTTCGAGCGCCCAAGACCGCCCCGCGAGCCTGCTCGATGGACGACATAGTCTCGCATAGCAATAGGTCCACATACGGGGCTTGGAGACGGGCGATCTCGGCAAACGCCTCGATGGCCCGGTTCTCGGGCAGCGACAGATCCGGCCGGTAGGAGCGTGCGTTAGGACCCAACGATCCGGCCACAAGACCAGCCCCATGGGCATCCCGCGCTTCAACGGCCAGCCGACAGGCCAACGTGTGTAGCTGTTCGAACCGGTCCTCCACCCCGAATGGGGCCAGGCGGTCGCGGTGCAGGATATAGCTGTTGGTGGTGATGACGTCCGCGCCTGCTTCCAGATAATCCGCATGCACTGCGCGCACCAAATCAGGGTCATCCAGCAGTATCTGGGCAGACCAAAGCCCTGTTGCCTGGGCAGCGGAGCGCGCCAGCAGTTCCTGACCCATGCCGCCATCGAGTATGGTAATCGTCATGATGGACACCTATTCTATGAAATAGGGATAAGATAACCCAACAGCCTGTAATGTTGACTCATCTGTATGCCGAGGCTGCATGATGCCATATTCTCTTTTCAATAGCGTTCGGCTCGTAGTTTATTCACTCATCAGGCTGGCCAAACTTTGGGGTCCACCGCCAGCTGTAGCTCAAGACAGCTTGCCATAAGCCAAACTATCTCAATTTACACCATTTATGCAAATAGGGTTTGGTAATCCCAAAGCAATCCTAAATTGATAGCTTTGGGACCATGGCAGCAGGCGCTCATTTACCCATGTGTTTGTTTAAAATCATGTTTTGTTGAATCTATCCGATGATGATTAAAAGCGTCGCCGTACTGGGCGGGATTTTCTATTGCAGCGCGGCCAGTTTTTTATAATCGATTTTAGCGGCGTAAGCCTTTAAATCCTCCAAGGACACCCCATCGCCTTCCACGGTGACCAGGAAACGATTGGCAATAACCAGGTTGATCTTTCCGGTTTTCTGCTGATTGTCATAATTGACAATGGCTTTTTCACCGGCTATTTTTTCCAATTTCCCACCGTCAGCACCGGCCAGCATGGGGTTGCTGAACATCATCATCATGCCTTGAAGCATCGGAGAGTCCGTTACGATCTGAACCGTAACGGATGCGGAGTCTTTATTATAGCGGCGTTCGGCAGATACACCACCGCCCAGCATTGCGGCTCCCATGGCCTGTGAAGTGGCTTCCGAAGCCTCCCATCCGTCGAGCGGCTTCGGAAGGAATGACTGTAAATCCCCTCCTTTTTTTTGACCTATGAGCTGGGAAGCATAATTGAGGCTGGTCATAGCTTCGGAGAATTTCCCGTCCTGATAACTCTGCAGAGCTTCATTAATTGCATCTGTGACCTCATCGCCAAAGGCAAACCCTACATAAGAAAAACTGCACAGCATCACCAGCACGCACCCAAGGGACTTGAAATTTAATCGAGCCATAATCATTCCTCCTAATCGACTCTTTCGTTTGACAAAAAAATATGTTCTCTTGCCTGTTTTATATCTTTCCAGTGGTTGTAACTATCAGAAATAGCACTTAAATTGAATATACCATCTGGATATATTAGCCTTAACTCGGGCATTGCCCGAATGTCAAACCCTTATTACTTGAAGGAGGTCAGCCATGAAAGTGTCAAAAGCCGCTGCAATCTGGATCGATTACCACAATACCCACTCAAAAAAAAATACCGTTCGATCATATCAATCCGTTATTGAA
>JBATHN010001067.1:0-6973 GCA_049666885.1 Desulfobacterales bacterium | reverse complement strand
CCAGATCGAGGCTGTAAGAATTGACAAATGTGTGGATGTGCCGGCGCAGGACATCGTCGGACATTTCCCGGGCATAACGGCGAATATAGGGCAAAGCCGGTTCGGGGTCTTCCTGAGCCTGATGGATGCTGCGGCGGATGAGCTCTTCGATATCCCGCATCCGCCCCTCTCCGAGTTCCGCACGCGCAGCGATACAGCCCAGGGGTATTGGAAGGCCGGTTTCCTCCTCCCACCAGGCGCCGAGATCGACGACGGAGTGAAAACCGGCCTGGGTGTAAGTAAACCGATTTTCATGGATGATGACACCGCAATCCGCTTTGCCGGCTGAAATTTCGGACAGAATTCGATCGTAGGTCACGAAATATCGGTTTGCGGCCTCCGGCGCCCAGAGACGGAAAAGCAAATGCGCCGTCGTCCATTCGCCCGGCAGAACGATCCGTGCCGCAGCAACCTCGGAACGTGTCAGCGGTTCTTTCGACACCAGGATCGGACCGCAGCCGTACCCCAAGGCGGCGCCGCTGGCCAGTAGCCGGTATCGCTCGCGGACCAGCAACCAGGCGTGAAATGACAGTTTGGTCACGTCGAGCCTGGCCGTCATCGCCATGCGATTGAGCGTTTCCACATCGTGCAGTTCCACCTCGATCCTGACTCCCGGAAGCTGCAATCCGCCGGCAGCGATCCCATAAAAGATGAAGGTATCGTTCGGACACGGTGAATATCCCAATCGTATCGATTCAGCGGATGGCATTGTGACCTCTGTTAGTGTTGCCGCGGCCGTGGAGCGCGACCTTCCGGCGGTCAACGGGAAGACCCCTTGACCACAATTCAGTTTTTTTACGGTAATTGTTAACGGAAATCAACCCTCAGATATGCAGTCATATCTGTAATCAGATCTCAGATAAATGAGGGCAGAGTCGAAACCTAGTGTCGTGTCATTTTTGAAGTGTCTCGACTGCCTTGAGCGACGCAAATGAATGCATATAAGGTTCTCGGTTCAATGTTCAACGTTCAGGGTTGAGGGATGAAAGCAGTTTGAGGTTTCAGGTGTCAGAAGTTGGCTATTATAATTTCAAATAACAAAACTCAAATAACAACCAAATCACAATGACCGAAATTCGAAATTCCAAACTATTTATGTGTGACGATACATTAGGGCGCCTCTTCCATCCAGTAACCATAACGGCTTGCCGCTCGCGGTTATGGAATCCAGGCCTCGACACAAACGGCTTCTGCCCGGACACCCGGAAAGAAAAAGTGTGTGTCTAATGGGCGGCGGCATGCTATAGTGTCGCGCAGATTGAATGAGCTTGCCGGCGATGAGAAGGGGCCAGTCCCAACCCCCGTCCTACAAGGGGTCTTATTGAGTCAGTATAGAAAAACGTCATGTCGGCAGTAGAAGCCCGAATCCTAAAAGAGTAAGTGTGAGGAGTGGAAAGATGAAAAAGCTATCGACGGTATTTTTACTCATCGGTGTTGCGGCTGTTCTCGCCTGTGTCCATCCCAGTGATATGGCCCAATCGGGTCCATCCCATTTTGAGGTCGCCATCCCCGCCGGTTGGCAGAAACACACGACCAACAAATTTTTTCTGATCTACAAAAAAGACCCCCTCCGGCAGTACATTCTTGCCCAGGAACGCCCGCTCGACAAACCTTTCAAGTTCAGCAAAAAAAGTTTGATGGCCAATATGCAGTCGCAGGAAGTCGCGACCGTCGTCATCGACGAACTGAGATCCGATAAACAGCTCCTCAATCTCGTGGTGATCGAGAACGCACCGGCAACGATAAAGGGGAATGACGGGTGCCGGATTTTGTTCACGTACGGATTGGGAGACGGCTCGAATTACAAGACCCTCTACTATGGTTTCATCAGGGGCGACTCCTATGTAAGTTTGCGGCTCAACGTAGCCTCCGACAAGGATTTCGACCGGAATATGCAGGCATTCAACGAAGTGGTCGACAGCATCCGGTTTCTAGTCGCCGGTCCCGTGTGATCCGTTGGCATCGTCTACTCCTGACGGAATCACCCGATTGACCCTGGTGCGCCACGGCCGAGTTCACAATCCTGACAAGATATTTTATGGCCGACTGCCCGGCTTCGCATTGAGCAGCGAAGGTCTGCGCGAAGCCCGGTGCGCTGCCCAAGCCATGAGCCGTGAACCGCTGGCGGCCTTGTACACCAGTCCGCTGCTGCGGGCACGACAGACGGCCAGCGCCATTCAGGCCTACCACAAGCACCTCAGGATTCGGACATCGACGCTGCTCACCGAGGTTTATTCGCCTTACGAGGGCCAACCGACGAATGTGGTGAACGCACTCGGCGGAGATGTTTATTCCGGTACGGCTCCTCCTTACGAGCAGCCGCAGGACATCATCCGGCGGGTTCAAAAATTCGTTCGCCGGATCCGTAAACATTTCGCCGGCCGGCAGGTGGTGGCTGTGACCCACGGCGATGTCATCACCTTCATGTTGCTGTGGGCCAATGATTTGCCGGCAAAGCCGAAATACAAACGCAATCTATCCGTAGCCGGCCTTTCAGACCGCTACCCGGCCACGGCCTCCATGTCGACGCTCATCTATCGGACATCCTCGATCATCGAACGACCGCTGATTTTCTACAAAAGATCCGACTGTTCACAGTGACCGAAGAATAATGTGCACTTCGCCTAAAGGTACGAGTGCAGGCCCTTCAAGGTGCGCCCGTTTCCATCGACCGGGGGGCTGGTGATTCTTCCGGTCGCACCACCGCGGCGGGTGGCGGCCAATCGGTCCAAATAGGCCTGATCGATGTCGGCGGTCACGTAGCGGCCGTCGAAAACAGAGCAGTCAAAGGCCGTCAGCGCGGGGTTTCCGGCCGAGATGCTGTCCTTCAAATCCTCGAGGTCCTGATAAACAAGCCAATCGGCACCGATCTTCCGCTCGACTTCCGATTCGCTGCGCCTGTACGCGATCAATTCTCCGGTTGACGGCATGTCAATGCCGTAGACATTGGGATGGCGCACCGGTGGCGCGGCCGAAGCAAAATAGACTTTCCTGGCCCCAGCGTCGCGCGCCATCTGAATGATCTGTCGGCTGGTCGTACCCCGCACAATGGAATCGTCCACCAATAAAACGGCTTTGCCGTCAAATTCCGATCGGATGGGGTTCAATTTGCGCTTCACCGAAAGCGCCCGCTGACACTGATCCGGCATGATGAAGGTGCGGCCGATATAGCGGTTCTTGACAAACCCTTCGCAGAACCTGACCCCGATGCGGGTCGCCAGTCTCAGGGCGGAGGGCAGACTGGTGTCCGGCACCGGAATCACCGCTTCGATGTCGTGGTCGGGTCTTTCGCGTAGGATCTTGTCGGCCAGCTTCGACCCCATGCGCAGCCGCGACTGGTAGACGGAAACCCCTTCAAAAACCGAATCGGGTCGCGCAAAGTAGACGTACTCGAAGATACAGGGAACCCTGCGCGGACTGTCGGCGCATTGACAGGCGTGGAGTTGCCGCTCCCGGTCGATCGTGACGGCTTCGCCCGGGCCGACATCCCGCATCAGCGTAAAACCGAGCACCTCCAGCGCGGCACTCTCCGAAGCGATCATATAGTCCGTTCCCTGTGGCGTGTCGCGTCTTCCCAGCACGAGCGGTCGGATACCGTTGGGATCGCGGAAGCCGACGACGCCGTATCCGTTGATCAGAATGGCCACGGCATAGCCGCCGCGGCAGCGGTGATGGACACCGCGCACCGCCGTAAAGATGTCGTCGGCCGTGAGCGTCAGTCGGCCCAATTTCTGCAGTTCATGCGCAAACACCTTGAGTAGCACTTCCGTATCGGAGCCGGTGTTCATATGGCGTAAATCGTCTTTCAGAAGACGGCGGCCGAGTTCGTCGGCGTTCGTCAGGTTGCCGTTATGCGCCAGGGCGATGCCATAGGGCGAGTTGACGTAAAAGGGCTGAGCCTCGGCCGAGGAATGGTTCCCGGCCGTGGGATAGCGAACATGCCCGATACCCATCGTCCCGGTAAGGCGCTTCAGGTGGTGCGGCCGAAAGACATCGCGTACCAGGCCGGTTGACTTGCGCATGAAAAAATGGCCGTCGCGAGCCGTGACGATGCCGGCCGCATCCTGCCCGCGGTGTTGCAACACGGTCAGGGCGTCAAACAGCGCCTGGTTCACGGACGTTTTGGAAACAATGCCGACAACACCACACATGGTGATTCCTTTCAGTAAGACGGACAAGACTCAACATAGTCTCTTTTGGGGCGTTTCGCCAGGCAGGGTCTATGTCCCGATTTTGTATTTGCAATGAGGCCGAACGGCCGAACATCTTCAAACAGCTCAACAGATGTTTGACACTGCCGTGTGCCTTGCCTATACTTTTGTCGTCCGTGTGATCTGCCCGGCAGGCCGCTTGAACCCGGGCAAAAAAACAGCTGATAACAACGGCATTCATTAACATCTCGAACAGGATCCCGCCTATGAAACCCCGTAGATCAATTCTATCGGTACCCGGACACGTCGAAAAAATGCACCAGAAAGCACACCGGAGCCGGGCGGATGTCATCATGCTCGACCTGGAAGACAGTGTGCCGCCCGAGGCCAAGGACAACGCTCGCGCCGCGGTCATCAACGCCCTGCGCACAATCGACTGGAAGAAAAGGGTCGTTACGGCCCGCATCAATGCCCTGGACACCCCCTTTGGCTACCGGGATTTATTGGTCCTGGCCGAGGAAGCCGGGGACCGGCTCGATTCAGTCGTCATTCCCAAGGTCGATCATTGCGCCGACATCCATTTTGCCGATAAATTGTTGACCGGCATCGAGATGGCCCGGGGCCTGGCCAACCGCATCGGACTCGAGGCCATCATCGAATCGGCCCGGGGGCTGTCAGGAGTTGACGAAATTGCCGGGTCCAGCAAGCGCCTCGTAACCCTGGTTTTCGGAGTGGCCGACTACTCGGCCTCGATCGGCGCCCGCTTGGCTTCTATTTCCGGTCATGGTGAAAAAGAAGAAGAGCTGTACCCCGGACATCGCTGGAATTTTGCGATGAGTCGCCTCGTTATGGCCGCCAAGGCACACGGTCTGATGGCCATCGACGCCCCCTACGGCAATTTCAAAGACCCGGAGGGGCTGCGTCGGTCGGCGGTCATGGCCGGTGCGCTCGGCTTCGACGGTAAATGGGCGATTCACCCCGAACAGCTCGACACTATCAACACCGTTTTCTCGCCGGCTCCCGCAGATATCGAACGCGCCCGCCGCGTCATAGAGGCCTACGAAGAAGCTCAGGCTGCCGGCCGTGGTGCAGCATCGGTCGACGGTCGCATGGTCGATCGTGCCACCGTGCGGCTGGCGCAGCAACTCTGGGAACAGGCCCGACATCTGAAATTGGTGTGACCGACCGCTCACCCTCCGGTCTGCTCGAGGTGCAGAATCGAGCGGGTTGCAGAAAGCAACCGGAAGGAGTGACTTGCCATGGTGAACCCCTTTCTGGCCTCAGCGATGCTGAGACGGTGGTGAAAAAGGCTCTGCGGGTCAAAGGCCGGGATGATGACATCGATGTCGAACGTGTTGCCGGATGCCAAACCGCGGTAGATGACAACTGTTTCACCGACGGGGACTTCTTCGTCGCGCGTGAGCATCAGGGTGGCACCGATCGCGCCGCCCGGCGCCGCCCGCACCGCTACCACCGATGGCCCCGCCGTATCCTCGAAGCCGATGACGCCGGCGTAGTAGTCATGTACGTCTTCCGCAGGTGTGATGAAACGGAAGGCGAAGAAGTGAAAAACGCCGAACGTAACGACGCCGAACACCGTCAATGCCGCCATCAGCAGCCACTCACGCCTGCGCGTGATTTTCATTGGCATTTCCCTGCAGCGGCTCTATGCAGCCGGCGTCCGTGTTGCCGACATAATTGACGCGGGAAGACACGGCTGTGCGCTTGAACTCAACGTGGCTGTCGTTTTGCAGTATCTGTCGGAGCCTCTCGGCATCTTGGTTCGCTGGATCGAGCCAGGCATCGTAGGCCCCGGCCCGCAGGATCACGGGCATACGGTTGTGAATGTCCCGCAGATCGGGGCTGGCGTCGGTGGTAATAATCGCACAGGAGCGGAGTTCCGTCTTCCGGTCATCCGCGCGCCAAACCTCCCACAGTCCGGCAAAGCCGAAGGGACCGTCGCTCGGCAAGGTAATGTACCAGGCTTGCTTTTGCCCCTTTGGCCCCGTCCACTCGTAAAATCCGTCGGCCACAATCAGACAGCGCCGTTTCCTGAACGCATTGCGGAAACTCGGTTTGGTGGCCAGCGTTTCCGAACGCGCGTTGATCATCCTCGCCGCGCCCGATGTGTCTTTTGCAAAAAAAGGGACCAGTCCCCAGTGCAACTGGACCAAACCAGCGTGACCGTTTTGGACCACCGCCAAGACTGCCTGAGTTGGAGCGATATTGTAACTGTGGGTGGCCTCGAAGGCGGGGCGGTCGACGTTGAAGGTCTTTTCGATCAGCTCCAGCGAACTGTGCCGGACGAATCTACCGCACATGCGGGTCTCCTTGGCGATAAGATAATGCCCATCCGCGAATAACGGCGGCCAGCCGGAGGGTCAGATTTAGAAGTATTTAATTATTTTGCATAGAAAGTTGAGACGATTCAAGCTTTCGGATAGACGCAGAATCCCGCTCATGTTTTGTTGAAACCTGGGACGAGCAAATTTATCCCCCTTGCAAAAGTTAGGCGGCACCGACGCGCGGCGAGCCAAAATCGTGCGCGGGGTAAAGACTCCAGGATGTTACGGGCTGTTGCGGCCGCCCGGTCTACCAGGGCAGCCTCCAGAATGGTTTACTCGGTGAAACCGTAGTGGTAAATTTCGTAAACGGTCTCTCCACCCAGAAGTTGGTCGACCTCATTCTGAATTTTCCGTCGGTCGGCGCTTTCCAGCCAGTTCTTCCAGTCATCCGAAGAGTTCCAAGTGCTGATAACGAGAAAATCGTCCGGCGTGTCCAAG
>JBATHN010001066.1:0-1851 GCA_049666885.1 Desulfobacterales bacterium | reverse complement strand
GACGCGCCCAACGTGGTGGTCATCCTGCTCGACGACCTCGGATTCGGCGGCACAACGGCAACCGGCGGCGTAATTCCAACGCCTCACTTCGACAAGCTCGCCGCCCAGGGCCTGCTCTACAACCAGTTCCACACCACGGCGCTGTGTTCGCCAACGCGGCAAGCGCTCATAACCGGCCGCAATCACCACTCGGCCAACCAAGCCAAGATTTCCGAGGTGGCCACCTCCTTTCCCGGCGCCACGGGCATGCTACCCAATGACGTCGCCACCGTTGCCGAGATGCTCCGGCTCAACGGCTACAGCACGGCCGCCTACGGCAAGCACCATGAAACCGCCGTCTGGGAAATCAGTCCCTCGGGCCCATTCACGCGCTGGCCGAACCATATCGGTTACGACGAGTTCTACGGCTTCATGGGCGGAGAAACCAATCAATGGACACCAAGCATTTATCATAACCTGAACATGATTGAGCCCCCGGATGATCCCGACTACCACTTCATGAACGACATGGCGACGAAGGCCATCGAGTGGATGCGCTTCCAGCAGGCGCTCACCCCGGACAAGCCGTTCTTCGTCTACTTCGCGCCCGGCGCGGTCCACGCGCCGCATCACGTGCCGCAGTCCTACATCGACAAGTATAAAGGCAAGTTCGACCAGGGCTGGGATGTGATCCGCGAACGGATTTTTGAGCAGCAAAAGAAGCTCGGTGTAATCCCGGCCGACACCAAGCTGGCGAAGAAGCCCGACGACATCAAGGACTGGAAGGATCTCTCCGCCAAGGAGCAAAAACTCTTTGCCCGTCAGGCCGAAGTATTTGCCGGCTTCCTCGACATGACCGACCACGAGACAGGCCGTTTCATCCAGGCGATCGAGGACATGGGCGAGCTCGACAACACGCTCATCTTCTACATTGCCGGCGACAACGGGACCAGCGCCGAGGGCGGCATGTACGGACTCTTCAACGAGTACACCTACTTCAACGCCGAGCCGAAAGGTTCGGACATCGATATCATGATGAAGCACTACGACGACTGGGGCGGCCCGACCACCTATCCGCACATGGCGGCCGGTTGGGCGGTCTGCTTCGATTCGCCCTTCACCTGGACCAAGCAGGTGGCCTCCAACTACGGCGGCACCCGTAACGCCATGGCTGTCCACTGGCCCAAGCGGATCAAGGCCAAGGGCGAGGTGCGCAATCAGTGGCACCACGTTATCGACGTCGTGCCGACCATCCTCGAGGCTGTTGGAGTGCCGGAGCCGCGAATCGTCAACGGCACCCCCCAGCGTCCCATCGAGGGCGTGAGTATGGCCTATACCTGGGACTACCCCAAGGCCCCAAGCCGGCACCAGATCCAGTACTTCGAGATGTTCGGCAACCGGGGCATCTATTATGACGGCTGGTTCGCCGGGACCATCCACCTGAAGCCGTGGGGCAAGGTCGAGAACAAGCTCGTCGATGACACCTGGGAGCTCTACCACGTCGCGGAAGACTTCAGCATGTCCGAGGACCTTGCGGCGAAGCATCCTGAGATTCTCAAGAAGCTGCAGCAGGCTTTCCTCGGCGAGGCGGTGAAGTACAAGGTACTGCCCATCGACGACCGGCGCCTGGAACTGTTCAATCCCAAACTCGCCGGCCGACCCGACTTGATGTTCGGCCGTAAGACCCTCACCCTTTACGAGGGCATGACCGGATTGCTCGAGAACGACTTCATCAACGTCAAGGCCACATCGTTCGGGATCGTTGCCGACATCGAGACCGACGACAAACCGGCCAACGGCGTGATCGTGTCGCAGGGCGGTCGCTTCGGCGGCTGGAGCCTGTATGTGAAGGACGGAACACCGATCTACACC
>JBATHN010001065.1:0-2201 GCA_049666885.1 Desulfobacterales bacterium | reverse complement strand
ACAACTGAACCGATCCAGACCAACATAAAAATCGGTTGATTATTCTGGATAACGCGATCCATCACCTGAAAAGCTCGGATAAACTCCCTGTCGTTTAAACTCCTGATGCCCGGCATCACCACTACTGAAAAAGCAAACAGGAAGCCCGCCACTAGAGAGCACAGAAATGTAGCTAAGATCAATGCGGCCTGAAAGATTCCCATAAATTGATTTTCACCTTAATCCTCTTGTGGTCTATTAATAAAACCTAACGCAGTAGTAACCGGCGTCGTAAGCGTCCGGTTGACTGACTTGTCAGCTCCACCTATTGATAGCATCGATTGTATCAAATGGTTTTGTATTAAATGCTATGGGTGCATTAGGCACTTTTTGATGAATGATATTGATGATTTTTTCAAATAGAAGAAAGTGATCTGGGTCCGTTCTGATTCCAGCGCCAACAATTACTAAATCGGGTTTAAGGGAATCGATTGCTTCAGCAAGCTTTTGTTCTGCTGTTTCCCCAGTAACAGTGTGACACCAAGTTGCTGAAAAACCTTTCTTGGTTAACTCGTCAATTAAATCCGAAAAAGCTATTTCTAATTTTTCAACGGATAGTTGTGGCCACTTCTCAAAATCAACAGAGGAAAATTGTAAGCCAACAAGGAGAATTTTTGATTTTTTAGTCATTCGTCTATGCTTTGTTTTCAAGATAGCTAACGTTATATATTATCCGGTTAGCCTTCATTGACACCGCAATCCTTAATTTCCTAACTTCCACCAAGGTTCAGCTGTAACCTTCCACAAATGATTACATATAGATATATATTTTTAAATTATGAATTTTCCGTCCTCTTGACAAGTTATAATCGTTTCTTAGCCTGTAAACGACATTGTAATTTTCTCCTGTCATCCCCAATTAGCAGATTTTAAATTCTAAACTTCTGATATTTAATCTTTTTTTTACAATCATAAAAAGCATCAGGAGGGCCAAATGATTATTCATCAAAGGGAAATCGGTTACGGGGAGGATTACCCGGTGTTTTTCGATGCGCTTGATAAAGCCAAGGCATATCTGGAAAAAAAATATCCTGAAATTTCGGTGGAGCTCATGTACAATCTTTCAGGACACAGAGGTCGGGCAACGATTCAGACGCGCTATGCTTCGTTGGCTGACTACGAGCGAATCGATGCCGAAGTGGACAATGACGAGGAATATTCCAAGCTACTCAAGTCTATCATGACCGAAGCCGCAAAGCCGGTGGTAGATCAGTTCTTTCGCTTAATTCAAAGCCACTAGCCAAATTTAACGCTGGCGAATAACCGCCGCGAACCAGCGAACCATATCGTTTCGTACAGAACGATGCTTCCGCGAAAAATGCCAGGTGTTTCCAAGAACGCTATCGATTGGCTGACGCGCCCACCTGAAGACAAGTCACGTATATTCGGGAATCTTCCGGTAGGACTCATGGGTGCTACGCTTGGAAGTTTTGGCACCGCTCGCATGGTTGCCAGTATTGCGAGTATTAGGAGCACAGGCATGGTCTGGGAGACTCATGTGGGTAAGCGGCGCTATGAACTAGTTCGATAAAGAAGAAAATCTAACAGCCGATGCCTTCTTCGGGGTGGCGGCCGATTTTTTGTACAGTTCCCGGATGCGTTTGACGATACGTTTGTCTTTGTCCAAAAACCACTCAAAATCCTTCCAACTAAAATACCTGATTTGTCGATCATATATCCGCTTGACCGATATAGGTGCCAGCCGCCTTCAATGCCAAAATCATAGCATCTATCGAAAGTACGCGCGGATCGTATGAAACCGTGTTTATTTCCCGGAACTTCCGAAAACCATTGGTGACCTTTATAACACCCGGCAGCCCCTCCAGGGCTGATTTGCCGACATCGTATCACTTCACGTAAAAAACGGCTTCAGCATGTTCCGATGCTTTTGCGTTGACTGACGAGAACAAAAAAGTACCGATGATCATCACTGCCAGGAGAATTGAAAAACAGGCTTTCATGGAAAATCCTCCATATATCGCACTCGGAATATCGATGCCGTTATCGGCCCTCGCTCACGGCATCGTTTAACAGTCGACGACTCGAAAAGCTTGCGGTATTTTCCGTAGCCCTCTTTTTCCAGGTCCGCCGCGGAGACGAACTGCAGGGACGCCGAATTTATGCAGTACCGCAGGCCGGTGGGTTCGGGTCCGTCGTTGAAG
>JBATHN010001064.1:0-4538 GCA_049666885.1 Desulfobacterales bacterium | reverse complement strand
GCTTCAGGCCCACCAGCGCACCGTAAACAATGCCGACCGCGGCCAGCAGGGCCATGAGCTGGGCCCAGTACTGCCAGCCCTCGGGGCAGAGG
Organism: Desulfobacterales bacterium; assembly: GCA_049666885.1. GTDB lineage: Bacteria > Desulfobacterota > Desulfobacteria > Desulfobacterales > SG8-13 > JARFQH01. Next base: position 4,446 of record JBATHN010001064.1, on the reverse strand, counting down.
AACATACCGATCCGCAGGATGCCGAAGGCCCCTATTTTCATCAATACACCGGCGTGGATCATGCTCACACCGGTCGGAGCGGCCACGTGTCCGACTGGAGACCAGGTGTGAAACGGCCATACGCCGGCCAGAATACCGAACCCGATGTAGAAGAGCAGAAAAGCGAATTTCTGCTGAAATGGTGTGAACAGGCCCGGTTGCATCAGTGTAACTAAATTGAAAGTGTTCAGACCCGATTGCACGGAGAGGTAAATGATCCCCGGCAGGATCAGAGCGCTGCCGGCCAGAAGGTACAGGGTCAACTTCATGGCCCCGTACTCCTTGCGGGTGCTGCCCCAGACCGCAATCAACAGGTACATCGGGAAAAGGGAGACGTCGTACCATATAAAAATGAAAAACAGGTCGAAGCTCATGAAGAGGCCGAAGACACCGGCCACCAACAGGAAGGTGAGGGCAAAGAACTCCTTAACCCGGTATTCCAGCTCCCACATTGTCAGGACCGCCGTAAAAAACACGATGCCGGTGAGAAGCAGCATGGGCAGGCTGAAGCCGTCGGCCGCATTGAAGTAAGTAATCCCCAGCGACGGCACCCACGACAGTTGCTCGGCAAACTGCAGACCGCCAAGGCTTTTGTCGTAAGCAAAGAAAAGATAGGTGGAAAGAATCAGGGTTATACCGGAACCAACCGCACTGACCCACTTGATGGCCGTCTGGCGCTCACCCGGGATGAACAGAATCACCAGCAGCCCGATGACGCAACTCAGGAGAATGGCGGTCAGATATGGGAAGTCGGCATATGCTGTCGGCATGTCAAACAAATCCTGTGTGTCAATCGTGTTCGTTAGGGTTCACGAAAAAATAAGTTCGCAATTTTGGGCGTTGGAGCGCCCGGCCGGCAAGGCGCGAAAACGCAGGAATATCTGGATATTCCGAGTTTTCACAACACAGACGGACGGGATGCATCGGCGTCCAAACTGTGAAGTTATATTTGAGTGAGCCCTTCGCCCATCAGCCGGTTCGGAGAAGTCTGCGGCTGTTTATCTCTTGCCATTGCACCTCTTTTATCCGGCAAACCGTCCGTGGGCCTGTCTCAAAAAATAAAAAACATCCCCAGCAGCACCATGACCACGAATATGACCAGCAGCCGATACTGGATCATTTCGGTGTGCAGAAAGGCCACCCGTCGTCCGGTGCTGACCGTGCCGCGGCTGATTCCGTCGATGCCGCCGTCGATGACCTTCTGGTCGTTCTGGGCGCACAGGGCGGCAATTCCCCGGTAAACAAAGCGGTCCAGGGCAAACCGATAGAAGCGATCGATGTACCAGCGTTTGGCAAAAAAGTCGTTGAGCCACGGAATCCGTTCCACAAACCCCACCTGGTCGGCCCCGCGACGGCCGAATTCGAACCAGGCCAGTCCCAAAGCGATTGCAGCCAGCCCCAGGGAGGCGAAGAGCACCCAGGTGTGAGCGGCGGCCGACTCGACGGCCACCAAACCGCGGGTCAGAAAATGTTCCAGGGGCGCCTCGCAAAATCCCAGCAAAAGCGTGACGGCCGAGAGAATGATCAGCGGCCAGCCCATCAAACGATCCGAGGTGCGGTCGGCGTGGTTGTCCTCCCCATGTTGCGCCTTCACCTTTTCTGCGGTTTTCGGAAACAAGATGATAAAGATCAGACGGAAGGTGTAGTAGGCCGTCAAAAATACGCCCAACAGACCGGCGACCACCCATATGGGATTCGGCCGGTCGGCCAGCACACCGATGATCAACTCTTTGCTGAAAAAACCGGAGAGGGGCGGCAGACCGGCCAAAGCCGCCGCCCCGATAACCATGCAGACCATCGGTATCTTCAAGCTGCGGCCGCCATGCCGTCCGATCTCGACCATGTCGTTGGTGCCGAAGTGGTGAATGAAAACGCCGGAGCAGAGAAAGAGCAGGGCCTTGAAACCGGCGTGGGTGGTCAGATGAAAAACACCGGCAAAAAATCCCCCTGCCGCCAGACCCATGATCATGTAACCGAGTTGGCTGATGGTGGAATAGGCCCAGACCTGCTTGATGTCGCGACTGACCATGGCCATGGTGGAAGCCGCCACCATGCTGATCGTGCCGATTGCCAGAAATACGGCCATCGCGGTCGCGGAGTGGCTGAAAAGCGGGAACAAGCGCGCGAAGAGGTAGACGCCCGCGGCCACCATGGTGGCCGAGTGGAGCAGAGCGCTCACGGGGGTGGGGCCTTCCATGGCGTCGGGCAGCCAGGTCAGGAGCGGAAATTGGGCGCTCTTGCCGATGATGCCACCGAAAATCAACAGGGACGAGACCGTTAGAAGGCCCGGCGACATGCTTTCTGCCGGCGCCGGGCCGTTCAGCGCCATGATGTCCAGGTTGCCGAAGTGAATCAGAAGCAGCAAGATGCCGAGAAAAAAAGCCACATCGCCCAGGCGGGTCATGACGAATGCCTTCTTTCCGGCCTCGCTGGCACTGAATTTTTCATACCAGAAGCCGATCAGAAGATAGGACGCCAATCCCACCAGTTCCCAGAAGATGTAGAGTTGAATGAGGGTCAGGGAGACGGTCAACGAGGTCATGGCCCAGGCAAACAACGACATGAAGGCATAATAGCGCCCGAATCCCGGGTCCCCGGCCATGTAACCAAGAGAGTAAACTTGGACGAGGAAGCAGATCACGGCCACAACGGTCAGCATGAGCAGACTGACCGGATCGAGTAAAAATCCGAAAGGAATGGTGAGATCCCCGGATGCCACCCAACGAACCGTAAAATGGATCGGTGTGGACATGTGCCAGTGCCTGATCAGCAGCCACACGGCGCTCAAGAGCGAGACCGATACGGCCGCAATCGATACGCCGGCGGCCTGGCGCGGATGCGGCCGCAAAAAAATCATGATCAACGCGAAAGCAACCGCAGGCAGCCAGGTGGTCAGGGCCACCAGCGTCAGGGTTGGGAGAACGAATCCGGATTCGATCATTTCGATATCATTTCAGCAAATTGAAGTTGTTTGGATCGACAGATCCCGTCCGGCGGTACACGCCGATGATCAGAGCCAGCCCGACCGATACTTCGGCGGCAGCCACCGCAAAGATAAACAGCACGAACACCTGGCCCTCCATGTCGTGCCAGCGCAGAGCGGCCCCGACAAAGGCGATGGTGGCCGCATTCAACATGATCTCGACGCCGAGCAGGATCATGATCAGGTTGCGCCGTGCCACCGCACACACGGTGCCCAGCAAAAAGAGCAGTCCGGATAGAACGAGCACATGTCCGAAAGATACGATCATGGTTTTCCCTCGCCTTGCGGCGCGGCGCTTTTCCGTGACAGTCTACCTAAATAAAGGGCCCCCACAAGGGCAATCAGCAGCAGCAGGGAAACGATTTCAATCGCCAGCCAGTGGTTCTCGAAAACAAAGCGTCCGAATTCCCGGGGCGTGGCCGCAGCGCCGGTTAAAGGGGCGCGAGCACCGGGATCGGTTAAGATCAGGACGGTTCCGACGACCAGGTAAATGACGGCCATGACAGCGGCCGGTGCCCACTGACTGAGCGGGAACAGCTTCTCCATCAGGTTCACGTCTCTGAGCATCATGATAATGAATAGGAACAGCACCATGATGGCCCCGGCGTAAATGATCACCTCGAGGGCCGCCAGCAGCGGCGCACCGAACAGATAAAACAGCAGCGCACTGCCGAAAAAAGAGACCACCAGGTAGATCACGGCATGCACCATGTTCCGCCGGGTGATCGCCAGCACTGTCGCGGCAACAATAACAACCGCCAAAAGGTAGAAGAGAATCGTGTAGAGTGTCATGAAACCCCTGACATCAAAAATATCAAAAAATGGCCTCGGTCCCTAACCACGCGCCGCACAACAAATAGTTCAGTGTCGGCCGTCCTTCACGGCCCAGCTTTCGCCGGTCACGGCATGTTGCTTCTCACATCCACCGGCTCGTCTTCCTTTGCGTGGGTTCCCTTGCCGCCTTCACCGGTCACGACACCCGCATACTTGTAAAAATTGTACTGCGGGTCTTTTCCGCAATGATCCACCAGAAGATCTTCCTTTTCATACACCAGGGTCAGGATGTCGCGCCGGCAGTTCTCGAAATCCGGTGTCAGTTGAATAGCCGACGTCGGGCAGGCTTCTTCACACAGCCCGCAGTAAATACACCGCGCAAAGTTGATCCGAAACCAGGCGGCATACCGGCGGCCGTCTTCTCTTTCGGCCGATTGCATGGAGATGCAGCTGACCGGACAGGCCGCCGAGCAGAGATAGCAGGCCACGCAGCGCTCACCGCCATCGGGATCCCGCGTCAGTATGATGCGGGCCCGGCTGCGAGCCGGCAGCGGCCGTTTGAACTCCGGGTACTGCTCGGTGATCGGCTTGCGAAAAAGGTGTTTGAAGGTGAGCGCAAAGCCGGCCGCCAGTGCTGTTATGGCTTCCCA
>JBATHN010001063.1:0-10467 GCA_049666885.1 Desulfobacterales bacterium | reverse complement strand
TGTCCGTTGAGTCCATAGGCAGAATTGAGCCGGTTGTGTCAAGCAAGGGTGTGGCCCAAGTTCTATTTTCGTGTTAAAGAACCTCTTGCAATTTAACGGCTTCAACCATACTTTAACTTTCTTTATTTTACGAGTTATCCGAAACCGTGGATGGGCACTATTTAATTTTGCGTCCAGGAATACCGAGGAGAAATCATGACCGTTCGTGTTGCCATTACCCATCGTACCGAATACCTCTACGATCGGTCGGTCGCCTTGTCGCCCCACGTGTTCCGGCTCCGTCCAGCAGTTCACTGCCGGACGCCCATTACGGCTTATTCACTGACGATTACGCCGGGAAAACACTTTGTCAACTGGCAGCAAGACCCTTTCGGCAATTACCAGGCTCGGGTGGTGTTTGCCGACAAGACGCGCGAACTGACGGTGGTCGTCGATCTGGTGGCCGAAATGACGGTCATCAACCCGTTCGATTTCTTTGTGGAAGATGCGGCCGAGTACATGCCTTTTACCTATAACGAACGGCTTCATAAGGAACTGCTGCCCTACCTTGAACTCGATGAAGACGGTCCTCTTCTGCGGGGTTGGGTGGATGATGTCGACCGTTCCCCGCACAAGACCATCGATTTCCTGGTCGATCTCAACCGGCGGCTCTGGAAGGATGTCACTTATTCGATCCGAATGGAGCCGGGTGTTCAGACCTGCGAAGAGACCTTGACGAAAGCGCGTGGTTCTTGCCGCGACTCCGCTTGGCTTTTGGTGCAGATCCTCCGCCGGCTCGGTCTGGCCGCCCGTTTCGTGTCCGGTTACCTCGTCCAATTGGCGGGGGACATCAAATCACTTGATGGCCCCTCGGGTCCGGAAAACGACTTTACCGATCTGCACGCTTGGACCGAGGTGTTTGTACCGGGAGCGGGTTGGTTGGGGCTGGACCCGACCTCTGGGCTTTTTGCGGGAGAAGGCCACATTCCATTGGCATGTTCGCCGCATCCGGCCAGTGCGGCCCCTGTCACAGGGGCCACAGATCCGTGCGAGGTCGAGTTTCGCTTCATCAACAACGTCAGACGAATTCACGAAGATCCGCGCGTCACCAAGCCTTACAGCGAAGATCAATGGGGGGCCATCGAGGCTCTCGGTTCTAAAGTCGATGAAGACCTGACGGCCGGGGACGTGCGTCTTTCCATGGGCGGAGAGCCGACCTTCGTTTCCATTGACGATATGGAGGGGGTCGAATGGAACACGGCGGCTGACGGCCCCAAAAAGCGCGTGCTGGCCGATGATCTGGCCAAACGCCTCTTCAAGGTTTTCGCATCGGGCGGCATACGCCATCGCAGTCAGGGCAAGTGGTATCCGGGGGAATCAATACCTCGCTGGCAGATCACCTGTTTCTGGCGCAACGACGGACGTCCACTTTGGCGGGATCCGGCGCTGTTGGCGGACGTCACCGCAAGAGGGGATGCCGGAATCGATGCCGCGGAGCGTTTCATCCGTCTGCTGGCGCAATACCTGGCAATTCATCCCCGCTACGTCCGGGCTGGTTACGAGGACGTTTTCTATCATCTATGGGCAGAGGGGAAGCTGCCCGTCAACCTGAATCCTTTCGAAACGGACTTAAAAGACCCCCTTGAAAGGCAGCGGCTGGCACGACTTCTGGATCGGGAGCCGGGGCAACCGACAGGTTATGCCCTGCCGCTGCGGCCGCATTCGTCAGGGAGGGGTTGGCAGAGCAGCCTCTGGGAATTTCGAAGGGAGCAGATGTTTCTGCTGCCCGGTGACTCTCCCATGGGATTGCGCCTGCCTCTCGACTCTCTGCCCTGGGTGGCACCCGAGGAACGGGAGATTGAAGAGGAATCATCGCCCATGTCGGCACGGCCGCCGCTGGGCGAATTCCATGCCCGGTTTGAAACAGGACCAAAGCCGGTTCGCGAGCAGCAAATAAGTGCCGCGCGTTCTGAAAACCGGTTCCGTGATGTCATTCACACCGCTCTTTGCGTCGAACCCCAACAAGGGCACCTGCACGTTTTCATGCCTCCCCTCGGCCGTCTGGAGGATTACCTTGATTTGTTGGCAGCGGTGGAGAAGACCGCTTCGGAATTGGCCACAAAAGTGGTGCTGGAGGGGTATGAGCCGCCGCCGGATTACCGTCTGAAGCGGTTGCAGGTGACACCGGACCCCGGGGTGATCGAAGTGAATATACACCCGGCATCGAGTTGGCCGGAATTAGTCGTAAACACATCTAAACTTTACGAACAGGCGCGCCAGGCGAGGCTCGGAACCGAAAAATTCATGCTCGATGGGCGTCACACAGGGACCGGCGGCGGCCACCATATGACCCTGGGTGGTGTGACACCGGCCGACAGCCCGATGCTCCGCCGCCCCGATCTGCTCCGGAGCCTGATAACCTACTGGCAGCATCATCCCGGATTGTCCTACTTGTTTGCCGGATTGTTCGTCGGGCCGACGAGTCAGGCACCGCGTGTTGACGAGGCCCGCGACGAGCAGCTTTATGAACTGGAAATCGCTTTCCAACAGATGCCCGACGGTGAGGTTGCCCAGCCTTGGCTGGTCGACCGGCTGCTGCGCAACCTGCTGGTGGACTTGACCGGAAACACCCATAGGGCCGAGTTTTCCATCGACAAGCTCTACCCGCCTGAATCCGGCGGGCGCCGGCTCGGCCTGGTCGAGTTACGTGCGTTTGACATGCCGCCCCATTGCCGCATGAGCCTAGTGCAGATGCTGCTGGTGCGCACCCTCATTGCCCGCTTCTGGAAGTCGCCATACCGCCACCGGTTGGCGCGTTGGGGAACCGAGCTCCACGATCGGTTCATGTTGCCGCACTTTGTGCGGGCCGATTTAAAAGAGGTCGTCAGTGAACTGCGGCAGGCCGGCTATCCGTTTGAATTGGATTGGCTCGACCCCTTCTTCGAATTCCGCTTTCCCCCATATGGATCCGTTCAGATCGGTGGCATCCAGTTGGAATTGCGGATGGCGATCGAGCCGTGGCCGGTGCTGGGCGAGGAAGTGATACGATCCGGCACGGCGCGCTTCGTTGATTCATCCGTGGAACGGCTCCAGGTCAAAGTTTCCGGTTTGACCGACGGGCGGTATGTCTTGACTTGCAACGGCCGGCGGGTGCCGCTTAAAAACACCGGCACCCATGGAGAATACGTTGCCGGTGTGCGGTACCGGGCCTGGCACCCGCCCTCTGCGCTACACCCGACCATCGGCGTCCACTCGCCGTTGGTGTTCGATCTGATCGACACCTGGAACGGCCGTTCTATTGGCGGCTGCACATACCACGTCAGCCATCCCGGTGGCCGCCATTATGATACCTTCCCCGTCAACGCCTTCGAGGCGGAAGGCCGCCGGATCAGTCGATTCTGGAACCACGGGCACACGGCCGGCCCCCTGCAGGCGCCGCCGGTTGTCTTGCGGTTGGGCCGGTTTCATCGGCATGCTCACCCGCCGGGCCCGATGAGCCCGCCACCGGAAGACCCTGCAACGGAGTATCCGTATACACTTGATCTGCGGTTGAAGCCCGATCTGATGATCTGAACCTGAGTGTTTTTATAGGATTGTCATGAGCAAAACCAAATGATGCCCCCCAAAGATTCAATACCGGCCCATCGGGCGGCCACCATCGCCCCCGTTGCCACTGACGGTATTCTTCAGGGATACGCCGCCGCTGCCGATTTTGATGACGAGATGTGGGATGTTGCCGCCGGTGGTGTGCGCCTCAATTGGCAGCCTTACATCAGCACGATCGATGCGCTTGGCCCGGAAATTTTAGAGCGCCGGCATCGGGAAATCAGGCGGCTGCTACGCGAAAACGGTGTGACCTACAACGTGCACGGTGATCCGGACGGATTGCATCGGCCATGGGAATTGGATCCGATACCGATGATCATCGCCAGCGACGACTGGGACCGGCTGGAGATCGGTCTGTCGCAGCGCGCGCAGCTCATGGATCTGATCTTCGCTGATCTTTACGGTGCTCGAACCCTTTTGAAGGAAGGATTGCTGCCGCCGGAGCTGGTATATGGTCATCCGGGGTTTCTGAGATCCTGCGACGGCATCCGCCATCCCGGAGAACGACAGGTCACCTTCCTGGCGGTCGATCTCGCCCGGGGACCGGACCGACAGTTCCAGGTGGTCGGCGACCGGGTTCAGGCACCCTCGGGTGCCGGTTATGCCCTTGAAAATCGAACGGTTATGGCGCGCGTTTTCCCGGATCTCATCCGAGACTGCCGCGTACGCCGGCTGGCGCAGTTTTTCCGTACGCTGCGAACCGCTCTGACCGAGATCGCTCCACAACACAAACCGAACCCCGGTATCGGGGTCCTGACCCCCGGCCCGGCCAACGAGACTTACTTTGAGCAAGCCTACCTGGCGGCCTACCTCGGGTTCACCCTGGTGCAGGGCGACGATCTGATGGTACGCAACGGGATTGTATGGCTCAAAGCCCTGGACGGCTTAAAACCGCTCGACGTGCTGCTGCGGCGGGTTGACGATATTTTTTGTGACCCGTTGGAACTGCGGTCGGACTCCCGCCTGGGGGTTACCGGCCTGCTCGAAGCCATGCGCCGGTTTAACGTCACGGTCGTCAACCCCTTGGGCAGCAGCTTGCTCGAAAGCCCTGGCCTGACCGAGTTTTTACCCGCCATTGCGCGCCATTTTCTGGGTGAAGACCTGCAGCTGGCTTCACCAGCAACTTGGTGGTGCGGACGTCCCGAAGGATTGGGTTACGTGTTGGAGCACCTTTCAGGCATGGTGATCCAGTCGACTGACGGCCGATTGCAAATTGTTCCCGGAGACGGCGGAGATGCCCTCGAGGCGCTGCGGGTGCGCATCGAAACCAATCCACAGCGATATGTGGGAAGGGAAAAGCTGCTTTTTTCCACCGCCCCGGCACTGGTCGACGGCCTGCTGCAGCCGCGTCGCGAGTTTTTCCGCACCTTTCTTGCCGCCTGCAACGGCAGTTATTGCGCCATGCCCGGCGGGCTGGCCCTCAGTGCCTCCCAAAGCGGTCACCTGCAGGGAGACGGCCAGAGGGTCTCGATCAGCAAAGATACCTGGGTGCTGGCATTGGAGGCGCAGAAGTACGTGAGTCTGTGGGTGCAGGCCGAGCGCATCGAAGAGAACCTCAAGAGCAGCAGTGCGTTGCCCAGCCGGGCGGCCGAAAATCTCTTTTGGGTCGGGCGGTACGCGGAGCGGGCCGAAGGTGTCATCCGGCTGCTGAGAACCGTGCTGCGCAGTTACACCCAGACCGATCACCGGCAGGATTCGGCCGATGGCGAGTGCCTGCAGCAGCTGTTTCGCGCCCTGGCCGGTTTGACCGAAATCACCTCCACGACCGCGTCCGGAAGCGGCGACTGGGGCAAGGTGCCGCCGGAAGAGGAACTGCAGGCCGTTTTCGGAGACCTGCAGCGTCCCGGCAGCCTGGCGACCACCCTGCAGCACATGATTCAGGCGGCTCATGCAGTCCGGCACCTGTGGTCGACGGATTCCTGGCGGGTGATCAACCGGATCGAGGAGCAGTGGAAAAAGAACCAACGCATCACGCCGGTGAATCTGTCCGGTGTTACCAACGACCTCGACCAGTTGATCATGGCCATGATGGCCTTTGCGGGTCTTAACAGCGAAAGCATGACGCGCGAGCAGGGATGGCTGCTGCTGGACATCGGCCGCCGCCTCGAGCGCAGCACGGTTTTCTGCAACATCTTGCGATCGTCTCTTGTCAGACGCCACACCGCGGCCGTCGAACATCTGCTGCTCGAAGCGGTTTTGTCGACCACCGAAAACATCATCACCTATCGCCGCCGTTTTCGATCGCGCCTGCACCTGCAAACCGTACTGGATCAACTCCTCTTGGACGACACCAATCCCCGCTCGGTCATCTACCAGATCAACCGGCTGCAAAAACACATCGCCACCCTGCCACGGGAACGCGGAACTCATCGCCTGTGCACGGAAGAACGCTTGGTCCTCGAGGCCGTCACGCTACTTCGCCTCTGCGACCCGAACCGCCTGACGGAGGCATCTGCGGATACAGCGACCTATCCGCATCTGGACCGATTTCTGTTGCAGCTGGCTGAATTGCTGGCCCGAACCTCCGACGCGCTGAACCTGGTTTACTTCAGCCACATCCCGGTGTCGCGCCAGATGCCTGCCGGCCGGACAGGGGTGGACAAATGACCTTTCAGATCATCCACAAGACCCGGTACATCTATCATGAACCGGTCAGTCTCTGCTACAATTTGACCCGGCTGCTGCCGCGGGAGCTGCCCTACCAGGAGGTCGAAAAAAGCGGTCTGACTATTGTGCCCCCCGCCATCGATTCCCACGAGCAGCTTGATTTTTTCGGTAACCGCGTGGTCTATTTTTCCATTCATCAGCCTCACGATGTCCTGACGGTCACCGCCACCAGCCGTGTGCGCCTTCGTTCAGAACTGCGACCGGCGGATTTTTCGGGCGATTTGCCCTGGCGCCAGGTACGGGACTGCCTATCTGAGAGCCGTGACCCGGAGGCGATCGATGCCCTTCAATTCGTCTTGGCCTCCCCCTTGGCCGCACCGTCTCCGGAGCTGGCCGGTTATGCGGCAGCCTCGTTTTCCGAAAACGGTGGCCTGCTGGAAGGGGTTGCCGATCTGATGCACCGCATTCATACCGATTTCGAATACGTTCCCGGGTTCACCACCATCACGACCCCGCTCGATGAACTGTTCCGGCACCGTCGGGGGGTGTGCCAGGATTTTGCCCACTTCGCCATCGGCTGCCTGCGGTCGATCGGGTTGGCGGCCCGCTATATCAGCGGTTACATCGAAACCCTGCCGCCGGAGGGCCAACCGCATCTCGAAGGGGCGGATGCTTCCCACGCGTGGTTTTCGGTGTTCGTTCCCGGAAAAGGGTGGGTGGATTTCGACCCGACCAACGACAAGCTGCCGCGCGATCAGCACATAACCGTCGCATGGGGTCGGGATTACGCCGATGTGACACCGCTCAAGGGGATCGTGTTCAGCAGCGGCAGTCACGAACTCAGTGTGACGGTGAACGTGGAACGGATAACGGATTAGGAGAAGGTTTTTCCCCTTCAAGGTGCAATGGCACTGCCGAAAAAGTTGGATGCCAGGGCATCTCCGACGGCGTTCAGTTTGGTTTGGAAACGGTCCAGGTAGTCATGCATTCCGATGTGGACGACTTCGTCGATGTCGGCGTAGTCGAGATCGGCTCTCAGACGGCCCAGTTTGCGTTCGGCCACATTGTCGACCGTTCCGGTCGGGGTCCCGGTAACGGCGTAAAGAGAAGATTCGGCGGCGATCAGGCAGTAGCGAATGGCACGGGGGAATTGGCGGTCAAAGATCAGAAATTCACAAACGCTCTTCGGGTTGATGCGGTGGTACTGTTTGCGGTACATCTCCAAACCGCTGACGGATTTGAGAACGGCCGCCCACTGGATGTTGTCGTAGGGCGTGTTGATGTACTCCACTTTCGGCAGCAGTATAAAATACTTTACATCCAGAATGCGGGAAGTTTTGTCGGCCCGCTCCAGCAGGCGGCCCATACAGGCGAAATGCCATGCCTGCCCGTGTGACATGGTCACCTCCGTCAAACCGGTGAGCAGGTGGCTGTTCAGCTTCACTTGTTCGAAGAACTGGTGCCAGCGGTCGAACGCCCGGTCGCTGCGCGAGGCTTCGGCGACCATGAGATAGAAACGGTTGACCTGTTCCCACATTTCCGAAGAAATGATTTCCCGCACCTGGCGCGCATTTTCCCGTGCCGCCCGCAAACAGGCGATTATCGAGTTCGGATAGTCGAGATCGAATGTCAGGAAACGTATCACATTTTCGGCGCGCGGGTCGCCGTAGCGACCTTTGAAAACCTGGCGGTCGCCGGTGACGGTGATCAGGGGTTCCCACTGGCCCTCGGGATCCACCGACAGATCGAGCATCAGGTGTAGGTTGACGTCGATAAACCGGGCGACGTTTTCGGCCCGCTCGATATAACGGCACATCCAATAAATGGCTTCGGCAACGCGGCTGAGCATCTTCGATCGCCTCCTCCCATAAATTACTGTTGTTTTTGCACACCGGCCCCGGCCGATTCTTCCAGCACCCAAGTGTCCTTGCTGCCGCCGCCCTGGGAAGAGTTGACGACCAGGGACCCTTTGCGCAGCGCCACCCGGGTCAGTCCGCCGGGAAGGACATAGATGTCGCTGCCATAGAGAATGTAGGGGCGTAGGTCCACGTGGCGTCCCTCGAAATGGTCGTCGACAATCGTCGGCACCCGCGAGAGGCTGATGGTGGGCTGGGCCATGTAGTCCCGAGGGGCGGCTTTGATACGCCGGGCGAAGGCTTCCCGTTCGGATGCCGACGCGTGCGGCCCCACCAGCATGCCGTATCCACCGGATTCGTTGGCCGACTTCACGACCAGTTTGTCCAGGTTTTCGAGCACGTAGGCGAGTTGCTTTTCGTCCCAGCAGATGTAGGTGGGAACGTTGGGCAGGATCGGGTCTTCGCCCGTGTAGTAGCGGATGACCTTGGGAATGTAAGCGTAGATTACCTTGTCGTCGGCAATTCCGGTGCCGGGGGCATTGGCTAGGGCGATCCTGCCGGACGCGTAAACCCCCATGATGCCGGGGATGCCGAGCATCGAATCGGGGTTGAAGGCCAGCGGGTCGATGAAGTCATCGTCGATCCGCCGGTAGATGACGTCCACTCGCCGGGGGCCTTTGGTGGTGCGCATGTACACGGCTCCGTCGGACACGAAGAGGTCGCGTCCCTCCACGAGTTCGATGCCCATCTGGCGAGCCAGAAATGAATGCTCGAAATAAGCCGAGTTGTAGACGCCCGGGGTGAGTACCGCCGCGCAGGGCGCCTCAGACCCGGGGGGGGCGATGTGTTCGAGCATTTCCAGGAGCCGGTTGGGGTAGTCTTCCACAGGCCGGATCGAGCTGGCATTGAACACCCGGGGAAAGGTCCGCTTGAGAACCTGCCGGTTTTCCAGAACGTAAGAGACACCCGAGGGGCAGCGCAGGTTGTCTTCCAGCACGTAAAACTGACCGTCGGCGTCACGAACGAGGTCCGTGCCGGTGACATGACACCAGATCCCCTGCGGCGGATTGAGTCCGGTGCACTGCGGCCGGTAGGATTTCCCCGAAAAGACTAAATCTTCCGGGATGATCCTATCCTTCAGAATCTTGCGGTCGTGATAGATGTCGTCGATGAACCGGTTGATGGCGAAGATGCGCTGCTTGAGACCGGCTTCGATCCGCTCCCACTCAGCGGCCGGTATGATGCGGGGAATGATGTCGAATGGAAAAATACGCTCCGTGCCCTCGCTGTCGCCGTACACGTTGAAGGTGATCCCCATCTGCATCAAGGTGGCTTCCGCTGCTTTCTGCAGCGAAATCAATTCGCCGTCGGCCAGCGATTCGATGCGCCGTGCCAGGACGTCGGCCCCCGGGCGGGGGCGTCCGGTGCCTTCAAAGAGCTCATCGTAGAATGTTTCAGGATTGTAGGCAGAAAAGTCCATCGACCTCCTTCACTGTCAAACTGTTTGGATGGAAATGCAACGAATGGGCCATTTGGGGGTGAGGTGGTCGAGCCTGACCCTCACCCATTCTCAACTGTGGTCATACTGTCGGTCTACCGCCATTTCGCGGAGGGTGCACACCTGAATCGGCACGATACTCCGGCAGTTCATGACACGACAAAATTGGCAAACATCTGGGAAATAAACAACAAAAACGTGACTGAATGGTATTTCCCCTGTAAAAGGCCAAACGTCAGTAAGCCTGCACGAGTCCGCCGTCGGCCAACACGGTTTGACCGGTAATGTAGGTGTTGGCCGCCGAGCAGAGAAACACGGCCAGGCGGGCCAGTTCCTCCGGCCGACCATAGCGGCCAAGGGGAATTTCGGCGGCGCTTTTTTTTTGGAGATCCTCCAGTGCCAGGCCCTGTTTTTCAGCGCGCATGGCTTCTAGGCTGCGAAGGCGCGCCGTGTCCATCTTGCCGGGACCGACTACGTTGATCAGGATGTTGTCGCGCGCCAGCTCGCGCGCCAGGGTCTTGGTCAATCCCACCACGCCGGTGCGGAAGGTGTTGGAGAGGATCAAGTTGTCGATCGCCTGGCGGGTGGAGGAGGACGTGAAGTTGACGATCCTGCCCGCTCCGGCTGCACGCATCAAGGGCAGCACGGTGCGGATGCTGCGGATGAAGCCGAGCAGGGTCAACTCGAACGCCTTCTGCCAGACGTCGTCGTCGAAAGCGTCGAAGCGGCCGGCGGGCGGGCCGCCGGAGTTGTTGACTAGCGCGAAAACCGAACCGAGCTGCTGGGCAGCGGCCGCGACCGCGTTTCGGATGTCTGCCGCGACGGTGATATCACCAACCACATATTCCGGTCTTTCGCCCGTGGCCGCCGATATCTCCTCCCGGGCCTGCTTCAAACGGTCTTCCGAGCGCGCAAAGAGCA
>JBATHN010001062.1:0-2603 GCA_049666885.1 Desulfobacterales bacterium | reverse complement strand
TGCCCAATGGGGTGGTTTGGCCTTTTTTATTGGAGGAGTTGTCCATTTATTCAACTTACGAAAAAAGGTTGCATTAAGACAAAAAAATTAGAGGCATGGATTATAAATGAGTTCACTACTGTCCGGTTTAGCCTAAGTTGAGTGTTTACATCATATTGAAATTAATTAAAAAAACATTCAAAGTTGCGTTTTATCAACTTGAATTTCCGCTGATAGGTATCTATTACCCCTGGGCAGATTATTTGCCGAAGGGAGATAGATATGTATCAGGGCAGGAGCATATTTTCGCAAATATTGGATTATTGGCCTCGGTATCATTTTCAAAAATGTGTCAGCCGGTATCAGGGTAATTATCGTTCTCGTTCTTTTACTTGTTTTGATCAATACCTTTGCATGGCATTTGCTCAACTGACCTACCGAGATAGTCTTCGCGATACGGTCTGCTGTCTTCGAGCCATGCAAGAAAAGCTTTATCACGTAGGCATCAAGGGTAAAGTTTCGCGCAGCACGCTTGCTGATGCAAACGAAAAGCGGGATTGGCGTATTTATTGTGACTTAGCCCAGTATCTCATTCATCAGGCCCGGAGACTTTATGCCCAAGATGATTTTGGTTTACAGCTTGACGAAACCGCTTATGCCCTGGATTCATCTACTATTGACCTATGTTTATCTCTTTTCCCTTGGGCAAGATTTAGATCAACCAAAGGCGGCATCAAACTCCATACGCTGCTCGATTTGAGAGGCAATATTCCCTCTTTTGTTTCTATAACCGATGCCAAGGTTCACGATGTCCGCATTCTTGATGAATTGGTTCCGGAGTCCGGAGCGATCTACGTGATGGATCGCGGTTATCTTGATTTTAAACGACTGCGCGATATGAATCTGTGTCTGGCATTTTTTGTCATACGGTCAAAAACCAACACGCAGCTGCAGCGTTTATATTCTGCACCGGTTGATAAAACCCTTGGAATCTTGTGCGACCAAACCGTACGGTTGACCGGGCTCAAAACAGCAAAGGCGTATCCGGAGAAACTGAGACGAATAAAGTATTACGATAAGCAAACTGACAAACAGCTCACATTTTTAACAAACAATTTCATGTTGGACGCTAAAACCGTAGCGGATCTGTATAAATGCCGATGGCAAGTAGAATTGTTCTTCAAGTGGATTAAGCAGCATTTGAAGATAAAATCCTTTTTCGGAATCTCAGAAAATGCCGTAAAGACCCAAATATGGATTGCAATTTCTGTTTATGTGCTTGTAGCGATTATGAAAAAGAACCTGAGGCTTGAGCATAGCCTCTACACAATTCTACAGATTTTAAGTGTAACCATATTCGAGAAAATGCCTATTTTTCAGGTGTTTACAGAAACCGATTACAAAAACAAAATGACTACATCTGATATCCAATTGAAATTATTCGATTCTTAACCGGACACTCATGAAGTCAAGTGAACTCTTCGAAAGTCATGTCCGCTTGGCATCTGACTTCTTTCACCGTGTCTTCAACCCATCCGCGAAAGGCCAGACCAAAATCATTCATCGATATGACAGCGGCGTTGTCTATTATACGGAATCAGGCCTCGAGTGGCTTGCGGGACCGGATCGAGGCACGAGCTGGGAGGAGGCCAACAGCTGGGCAGTCGGTCTCGATGAGTTCGGGGGCGGCTGGCACATGCCGATCCGTAGCGAACTGGATTCGCTTTACCACGTAGGGGACGGGGTGAATAACATCAAGTACCTGTTGACCAATTCAGGTTATTGGATATGGGCCGGTAAAACACGGAATTCATCATCCAGATGGATATTCAGCTTCAGCTATGGCGGTGAAGGTTGGAACGGCCAACCACCGGACGACGGTGGCCGGGCTCTGGCCGTTCGCCAACGAACAAGATATTGAACCGCAATAACGGCGAAGGCCGAAAGGTTTTACGTCGGAACGCCAACGCAAAAAACTGTAAAGTAAGTTTACAGTTTCTCAGAAATATTGCCTATGTTGTCGACAATCTGTTTTATCACCTTTTTACGGGCAATGTTTGTAGTGAGAATTTCACTGTAGAGCCTGCTGTTGTTAATGGCAACAGCCACCAATCGGGCGGTCAGGTCCAACAATTCAAGGTCGTCGGTTGTGAAGTCCCCGCTTTGCTTGTTTAATGATTGAAGCGTGCCTAAACAATGCTCCTTGTAATCAATCAAGGGGGTACAGATCAGATTGCGCGTACGAAAACCTGTCATATCATCCACCACTCTATAAAAACGGCTGTCACTATCGGCATCATTAACGATTGCGGGCTTACGGTGTTCAAACACCCATCCTGACACACCGGATGATTTTGGAATACGGATTTCCTTCTTCTCAAGATCCTGGGAAGAAAAAGAGGTGAGTTGTTGCTTCAATGGATCGAATAAAAAAATCGATGACCTTTCGGAATCCATAAATTGGTTGAGTTTGTACATGGAAACTGCAAGCACTGCATCTATGTTGCTCTCCAAGTCGAAAAGCTGTGACAGTTCCTTTGCCAGACGATAATGTCGGATCATGCTTTTTTCCATTTTCCCCTCCTCGCTAAGGCCGTCTCAAATAGGAGCATGGGTTCATGCAT
>JBATHN010001061.1:0-7111 GCA_049666885.1 Desulfobacterales bacterium | reverse complement strand
GGACATCGAACTTTTCATCACCCGCTTCCGCGCCAAGGCCCGCCTGGCGAATATGGTACAATCGCGCATTAAGACCCTGCAAAAGATGGAAAAACACGAGAAGCTCGAAAAAATCAAGACCCTCGGTTTTTCTTTTCGCAGCCGGCCGTTTCCCGGCCGGCAGATGTTGACCGCTCAAAAACTTTCATTTACTTACCACAGCTCAACCCCGTTGATCCGAAGCTTCAGCATCACCATTGCAAAAAACGACCGGATTTGCATCGTCGGGCGCAACGGGCGCGGCAAGACGACGCTTCTCAGGCTTCTGGCCGGCTCCCTCCAACCGCAGACAGGAAGCATGGGCTATAACCCGAACGTGATGATCGGCTCCTTCGAGCAGACCAACTTGAAAACCCTGGTGGATGCCCGCACCGTAGAGGAAGAAATTCTTTATGCCAATCCGGACATCAGTCGGCAATCAGCCCGCAACATCTGCGGTGCAATGATGTTCGAGGGCGACAACGCCTTGAAAAAGATCGGTGTGCTGTCCGGCGGCGAGAAAAGCCGCGTCATGCTCGGCAAACTGCTGGCCACGCCGGTCAATCTCCTGCTGCTGGACGAACCGACCAACCATCTCGACATGGAATCCTGCGACGCCCTGCTGGCCGCGCTCGACAACTTCGAGGGTGCGGTGGTCATGGTGACGCACAACGAAATGTTTCTGCACGCCCTGGCCAGGCGGCTGGTGGTGTTTCAGTCGGAAGGCATCGAGACCTTCGACGGCAGCTACCAGCGTTTCCTGGAAAAAGGCGGCTGGCAGGAAGAGGCACCGGCCGATCCGGCCTCCGATGGCGATGCCACGGCCGAGCGGAAAACGGAACGGGTCAACAAAAAGGAACTGCGCCGTCGTCGCTCCGAATTGCTGACGGAACGCGCCCGCATCCTGCGACCGATCGAGCGGGAAGCCACACGAGTCGAAAATGAAATCGACGCCAATGAAAAACGGCTCGATGCACTCACAAAGGACATGCAGAGCGCCAGTCAGGCCGGCGACGGAACCCGAATTGCGGAGCTTTCACAGGCCATTCACGCTTGCCAAACGGCCATCGACCGCCTTTTTGAGGACCTCGAAAAACAATCTGAAATCCTGGACGAAAAAACACGCTTGTTCGACGAAAAGATGGAGGCGATTGAAGCACAGTGGAAATGAGGAGGCGCTCTCTGTCAAGCCGACCTGATCTTGGCCTGCCGGCGCGTCAGAATGAGGTAGATAAGCCCCGCAAAAAGAATCGACGGCAATGAGCCGCCGAGGGCCGTCAGCTTAACGGTCAGCCAGTAGAGGGCAAAACCGCTGAACCAGGCGACGATGGCGACCATGTTGAAGCCGCCGATGTACCAGTACCCTCCCCCGGCGGCATAGAGGGCTTCGAGATCCAGCCGCCGGTTGCGGATCAGAAAATAATCCGTCAGAACAACGCCGAAGAGCGGCACGAACATGGACCCGATGAAGAGTAAAAAATTCTCGTATTGCTCCATCGGAAAAACCAGCGCCACCAGGATGGCGAGAATCCCGGCCCCCCACATGATGGTCGTCGCACCGACCCGCCTGGATATGTTCAACATTGAGCAGGTGGCCGAATAGACATCGGGGAAATCGGAAGTTATGCTCGAAAAAATCACCATGATCAGGGCCGGCAGCGCCAGTCCGATGCGGCCCATAACCTGCAGGATCAGGGCGGCCGGATCGCTTGCACCGGTCGCCAGCGTTGACATCAACCCCAGCAGGTACATCCAGGAGGAGATCAGGAAGTACCCCCACCAGGTGTTCCAGAAAGCCGGGGTGGTTTTTTTGGCGAAGCGCGCGTAGTCGGCCACCAGAGGCATCCACGAGATCGGCATGGCGATCACGAGATCGAGGCCGATCATAAAAGGCATTCCCTGCGGTTTGGTGGAAAAAACCTTGTCTCCGAATTCTCCGACCGACACCCACGTCATCAGGATAATCACCAGCAGCAGGGCGATCACCGCAGCCGTTTGCATGAATTTCCAGATCGGCCTGCCGGTGTAAAGAGCCCACAACAATGTCCCGAATCCGATCGCCACAATCCAGAAATAATCGGTGGCCAGCAGCCCCCCGGCGGACTGACCCAGCATGGCACCGGCGCGACCGCCGATGATCAGCATGATCGATGCCCAGCCGATCAGTTGGATGATGTTCAGTACCGCCGCCAGGTTGGAACCGCGAATGCCGAACGCCGGGCGCACCGCAACCATCGACATGATCCCGTGGTCCGACCCGATGACGCCGCCAAGACTCATAAAGGTGTTGCCGATGACATGCCCCAGAACGATGGCCCAAAAGCCGGTCCAGAATCCCATAGGTGCCAGGAAGCCGCCTGCCCAGATTTCAGCCAGCGATATCCCCACACCGGCCCACAGCAAAAAGTAATCGAATCCGCCAAGATTTCTATCTTCAATTTTGACCGGTTTGATGTCCATCCGCACCGCGCTTTCTACTCGTTGTGTCCATCCGAAAAGGCACAAAAAAAGCCGACTCGATGAAGGTCGGCTGATATCCTGTCACTTTCCTCCACCGGCATTACCCGGATCAGGTTCGACGGTCGGCCCCTTTCAGGTTCCATTTCAGGGTCCCTCTCAGCCCGGTTTCACCAAGCTCCCGAAGACATTCCGATTTGTTGTTATGAAAGTCTTTGCGCCCTCCTCCACTTCAAGACGCCAAAATCCATTTTTTGTCTAAATGACTATCAACCTCCACCCGTTACCGGACATAAAAATGGATAATGGGTGATAGGTCAAGTAAGAATCCTTTTTAAAATGACATCTTCCGTCACCAATTACCTATCGCCTATTTCCTATTCCCTCTCCCCTGCAACTGTCAAGTTTATTCCCCTATTTGAGGGGGGATGAGAAAACTATGTGCCCACAATTCCGGAAACTCGCCGTCCGATGGTTTTAATTTGATTTGAAAATGGGTTCGCATCGGTTCCTGCATAGCCGTGGGCGAAATCAACGGAAAGTTATATCTGAAAATATGGTTTGCAGCTAAACCCGCTTGTCCCTTCCGGTCAATGTGAAGCGCCATGTTCTTCATTTTCAGGATGCCACTTCATATGTAATTTTCGTTGATTAACAGCGCAGTCACGGAGATAAAGGTTAATCAAACTTTGGTAAGGTATTCCAGTTTCCTCCGACATGGACTTGAAATATGAAACAGTGTCACGGTCCAGCCGCATAGTTACCGGTTGTTTTAAATATTTTATATAAGGATTTTTACGCCCTTTCATTTTAGAAAAATCGTAATGGTTTCTCATCGTCTATACCTCCAATATTCATTTTCTTCATCGCCATCCGCCTTCCTAGCCGATATAATTCTAACAATTGTTTCGCTTTCTCGAAAACAGTGACAGACAACGAGAATTCGAAGTTTAAAACTTATTCCAAGTAGGATGAAACGGTCTTCATTTTCTGAATGGTCAGGGTCAAAAAATTGTATGCCATTTTCATCATAAAAAACCGTGCGCGCTTCTTCGAAAGAAACGCCATGCTTTTTGATATTAGCCTTTTCCTTCCGCTTATCCCATTCAAACCGCAATTCAATCATATGTACATCGTACTTATAATAATGTCTTTGTCAAGATGTATGTTTAACCCGAACGTTCTCCATCACAGGTGAGCAGGGAATGAACCCTTTTTCAAAAGCACGTAATCACCAAACTAAGGGCTCACGAAAAAATAATTTGGCAATTTTGGGTGTTGAAGCGCCTGGCTGACAAGGCGTAAATTCGACGGAAAATCAGGATATTCCGAGATTTTGCAACGCGGACGGACGGGATGCATCAGCGTTCAAAATGGTAAGTTATTTTTGGGCGAGCCCTAAGCTAAGGATCTAATGCCCCGCCCATGCGAATCCAGTGCATGGTGTTGTTCGATTTTAGTAATACAATAGATCATCATTTTCATGGTGATACATGCTGTAATCTGACCGTAATTCACTTTCAATGCTTCATATACATTGAAAACAATTGGGCAAATAGAATACTTGTTAATCACATAAGAAAAATACGAAAATTTAATTTTCGTTTTCATTCTTTTTTGCAAAGTTGTGTATTTTTATTAAATCTGTTTCCATCATACTTCACCTCTATTCATCATTTAACTCTCCAAATGTGCCTTCGGCCCACTCAAGGGCTTCGGATTCCCTAACCTGTTCAGCAGCCATCGCTTTATATGCAGCATACATATTTTTCTTGACAACATGCGGGCGGACTAACTCCTCAATAAAACGACTGATTTTTCGTGATCCAATAACCGCCCGTAAACCATTATAGACCTCCTCGTCTATGGTCACTGTGAGTTTTTTTTGCATCAAAAACACCTCCTTAGTTTGTACACGTGCAATACACGTATAAGATATCCGGATCAAGAGGTCAGGAAGACTTTTCTACTGCGCAGAACGCTGGAGCTGAAACGCGGGGATTTTGGGGAAGGGTTATTGGGTAAGATTAGTTTTCTCAACTTTCGGCCCGACTTTTTCGTCGCGCATCACCTACGGCGGCAACATCTTCTGGTAAACCTTCAGGGCCGCTCGCTTCACCTTTGCTTCCGGATCGGCTAGGCCGGCTTCGATGTCACTTCTGAACGCAACCAAATCCTGTGGCGTGAGACCGGCCAGTTCCTCGTAAACCAGCTCACTGATGCGCGCATCCGTGTCCTTGAGGAATTTGCGATAAGCCGGCAGGTGGCGCTTCACCCCACCGATCATCCCGAGCAGGACAAGAGCGTCGACCCGCAGCTCGTTTTGCGCCTGCTCCAAAACATGCAGATAGACCCCGGCCACCGTGTCCCACCGGTCCGAAAACCGCCAAAGATTGTAAAGAATGCTGCGTCTCTGTTCAAGAGGGGCGTGGTTCAATCGATCGAGCAGAAGACCGAGTATCCGGTCATCCTCCAGGTTCGACAATGCGTTGACCGCCGATTGCTGAACCTGCACATCCGGGTCGTACAAAAGCTCGATCAAGGGAATCGCGGCCGCCGCATTGCCTCGCCATCCCAGTGCAAAGGCGGCTCCGGCCCGCACGATCGGATCGGTGTTCTTCAAGGCGACCACCAGTTGGTTGATGAGGGCTTGCGGTTTCTTAAGAAAGGAGCCGGTCACGCTCAACTGGATAGCGGCGTCGTGGCGAACATCTTCGTCTTCGGCCGGGTCGGTCAGCAGCCGGTAAAGCGGCCAAACGATATCCTCTCCGGCAAATCCGCCCAACAGCAAAACGATCCGGCTCTTGAGACTGCGATCAGCATGTTTGAGGGCTTTGAGCAACAGCGGCACGGCTTGCTCCCGTTCTTCAAGGAAGCGCTTCGGATCTTCGACATAAACTTGGGCTTTTTTCTGAAGGCGTGCCCGCGATTGAAATAAAATAACGTTGGTAGTTTTCATCACATTAGAATCGGCCTTTTCAACCTAAGCGCTCATGGCCCTCCGAGCCGCCACGGTGCATGAAAATTCTATTTTCGTAATAAAAGCGATGCCGCGATCAGCGGTCGACGAATGCCATCATGCGCTCGTTATAGCGGGGGCCGGCCGTGGCGCCCGGCGGCAGTTCCGCGTCGAGCCGTTCGATCTCGTCGGCACCGAGCACCAGAGCGGCGGCCGCAACATTTTCTTCGAGGTAGCGGCGACGCTTCGTGCCCGGAATAGGGACGATATCGTCGCCCTTGTGCAGCAGCCATGCCAGTGCGACCTGTCCGGGCGTTGCACCCTTCTGTTCGGCCATTTCACGAACGACGGCTGTTGCCCGCACGTTGGCATCAAAGTTTGCGCCCTGCCAGCGCGGGTCGCCCCGACGGAAATCGTCCTCCGGATACTTCTCGGCACGTTTCACCGTCCCGGTCAGAAAACCGCGGCCAAGCGGACTGAACGGCACCAGGCCGATGCCGAGCTCCCGCAGGAGCGGTATGAGACGGGCCTCCAGATTGCGCTCCCACAGGGAATACTCGCTCTGCAGCGCAGAAATCGGGTGGACCGCGTGCGCGCGGCGGATCGTGTCCTCCCCCGCCTCGGAAAGACCGATAAAGCGAACCTTGCCCTCGCTCACCAGGTCCGCCAGTGTGCCGACGACGTCCTCGATCGGCACCTCGGGATCGACTCGGTGCTGATAGAACAGATCGATGACATCCGTGTCGAGCCGTTGCAGGGAGGCTTCCGCCGCCTCGCGGACGTGTTCCGGCCGGCTGTCCAGACTTACGATCTTGCCTTTCTCGAAAAGGAAACCGAACTTGGTCGCAATGACCACCTTGTCGCGCCGCCCCTTCAAGCCGCGGCCCAGAAGCTCTTCATTGGTGTAAGGGCCATAAGCCTCGGCAGTGTCGAAAAACGTGACGCCGAGATCGATGGCGCGGTGGATCGTGGCCATCGATTCGCGGTCATCGGTAACACCGTAAGACTGACTCATTCCCATGCAGCCCAATCCGAGCGCCGAGACGGTTAACCCCTGACTTCCAAGATTTCTTTTTTTCAGCATGTCTTCCCTCTCTCGCGCCATCGCGGTTCCTGTACTCACTTTGATTTTCGATCTTCTATTCTCGGGTTACAAGTATATAATTGCAACCTAGGCTGAGCGGTTTCCGACCAGGCGGGACTAACGGTTCCCAGTTAAAGTGTCATAACTGGTCTTTGATACTCGTACTACGCGTTAATTGGGTTGATTTCCATGTTTCACCCAATGGATTAAAGGGACCAATCCAAACAATGGAGTATAAATTTTGGGATATCAGCATTTTATAACCTTTGAACCTTGAACCCTGAACCTGGAACGGATCATTTTAAGTGAAAATAATACATTGGGTCACGCTCAACAAGCCTCCCCTCTATGCGGAACCCCACTGCCCCTTTTTGTTCTGCGGGAAACCACCGCTGCACGAAAACAAAAAGCCGGTGGGTTAGATGAAATGCGGTCCGGTTTTGTGCCGGATCGGTACCGTTCAGAATCGACTCCCGAAATGGATCTTGCCTGACGGACCCAATTAGCGTTAGATAGTGTCCAACCATAAAGGGTCTTTTTCTCGCTGGACTGCGTTCTCCGCAGGTTTCCGGCTGCGGCGTACGTAAAGTACG
>JBATHN010001060.1:0-2605 GCA_049666885.1 Desulfobacterales bacterium | reverse complement strand
CCGGATTCAGTTCTCATAGGAAATTTCGGGTACCAAGATGCAGTGCTAACTTTTCAAGATCATGACGATATAAGAGAATTAATAGCATCATCCTTCGACATTGATGGCAAGTCTGATCAGAGTGCCTATAGCGGAGAACTCGAATATTTCTTCCGTTCCGAGTATCTGAATTTAGCCGGAGGAATTGGATACTTTTACGTGGATACTGAAGAGAGGAAAACATCTGTCCAAATCAAATTACATATATCTTTACCCACACCAGTCGGTCCGGCCGCACAAGATTTACTATTTGAAGATAAGTTTGAAATAGTGGAAAAGGACCGTGATCATACCAACCTTTATCTGTATTCTTATCTTAACCTGCTGGAAAATGTGACGCTCACCTTGGGAGCAAGTGGCGAATTTTTGAACAGCAGCAGTCAGAAGGATAAGGATAAGACCCAGTTCAATCCTAAATTCGGCATTACCTGGAATCCTGTCCCGGACACCACACTACGCGGTGCCGCCTTCAGAGTATTGAAAAGAACGCTGGTAACGAACCAAACTCTCGAACCGACACAAGTCGCCGGCTTCAATCAGTTTTATGATGATAGTGTCCCTGCGACGGATGCATGGAATTATGGAGCCGCCATCGATCAGAAGTTCTCCCGAAGTCTATACGGTGGGGCAGAGTATGTTTACAGGGACTTGAAGGTTCCTTATATGGTCGGAACGGTAGCGGGTGATTTTGAAAGCGCAGAAGCAGAATGGGAGGAAAAAAGATCCCGGGCCTACCTCTTTTGGACGCCGCATGAGTGGTTCAGCCTCACTGCGGAATGGTTGTGGGAAAGGTTCGATACGGATGAATTCAGTGTTGGGGTAAAAGATGTTGAAACCAATTCTTTGCCTCTGGGGGTCAATTTTTTTCACCCCTCTGGGTTCTACGCTGCTTTAAAGGGCACCTATGTGAATCAAAAGGGAAGTTTTGACCGGAAAATGGACGGTATAATTGAAGACGGTCAAGACAATTTCTGGTTGATCGACGCTTCCATCGGCTACCGTTTGCCCATGCGCTATGGTATCATCACCATCGGTATGAAAAACCTGTTTGACGAAGAATTCCAGTATTTTGACATTGACCCGGAAAACCCGCGCATACAGCCGGGCAGATTCTTTTTTACAAGACTCACGCTTGCATTCCAGTAGCCCGCCAAAGGTTCGCAAGTAAGTTGAAACTGTAAAGTCGGTCAACAGTCTCAAGGAAAGCAACAAATCATTTATGTCCCTTTCCCCCTCACGATTATTACGTTCTTTCCTTTTTGATATTAAAATTTTATCAGCTGCTTTTAGAGGCAGAGTAATTTACTTCAGCTTTTATTGCCCTTTGAAGATCCAGTATTAGTGTTTGATTTATTCTCCGGACTTGTCTATCTTTGTAATCGAAATAGCAGCGAGGAAGGAAACAGCAATGCAAGCGGCTAAAATTAAAATTATTTTTTTTGTAACTTTCTTTTTCTTTTTAATCATCAACACTGCGTGCGGCGATGTTTTCAGGGCGAAGAAACAGACAGCATCGTACTTTTCAAAACTTCTGCCTCAACTCCAGGTGATCGACAATCAGATATTCTATTTGTGGGAGGAACAGGATGCGGATTCAAAATGGCAAATCTGGACGGCCTCGATGAATACCGACGGCACCGGATGGGTTGCCGCTAAACGGTCTACGACATCAAGCCATAAACAGTTTCCCCAATTCCAATTTGACAACGGTAAGATATATTTTGTCTGGTCCGAGGACGACAGCAGCCAAGTGCAGATCTGGACAGCCATGATGAACTCAGACGGCACTGGTTGGTCTGCCGTAAAAAGAACCAACACCGCAGTCGAAAAATTGTACCCTCAGCTGCAGGTTTTAGACAGCAGGGTATATTTAGTCTGGATCGAAGTGGAAGGCCTTAATTCTCAGATTTGCACCGCTGTCTTGAATACCGATGGCACCGGGTGGTCCGCTGCTCAGAGAACCACTGAGGCTTCATTAAAGCGCCCACCTCAATTTCAGGTTCATGGGAACAAAATATATTTCGTCTGGTCCGAAGATATCGACACATATTCACAGATCCGGACAGCTTCATTGAACACCGACGGCACCGGGTGGTCCGCTGCTCAGCGGACTTTCAGCAGCTATGATAAGCGCTCTCCGCAAATTCAGGTTTATCAGGATAAAATCTATTATGTGTGGAAGGAATTCGACGGCAGCCACTGGCAACTGCGGATAACGTGGATGAATACGGACGGCACCGGATGGTATTCCCCGGGAATATCGGATACCGCTCATGATAAGTCTGTCCCGCAACTGCAGATTGTTGAGAACCGTATATACGTAATTTATTGCGAGAATGACGGCAGTTACAGCCAGATCTGGACGGCCATGATAAATTTAAATCTGACGGATGTGATGGCTATAGAGAAAAAGAGGACATCCGATGCCTCTAACAAAATATATCCGCAGCTTTGCTCGCTCGGTAAAAAAATGCATTACATCTGGTCTCAGGATGACGGCTCCAACTACCAGATCTGGACAGCAGTCAGTTCACCTTTTTCTCCGATTGCAGTTAATCTTATGCTG